>CASFZT010000277.1 GCA_949299215.1 uncultured Ruminococcus sp. | reverse complement strand
TTGAACTGCGTCATTCTTGAAAGCTCGCCGAACTGTGTGGAGCAGGCAAGTATCCAGTTAAGCTCCGCATGTGTTTTAACATGACTCTGTATAAAAGCAATAGATTTATTCGGGTCAACTCCGCAAGCCATAATAAGAGCATATGCCTCCAATGTATGCTGACGAAGCTTTACGGGGTCCTGACGAACGGTTATCGCATGCATATCAACTATCGAATAAATACAGTTATACTCATCCTGAAGTTTGCCCCAATGCGATACCGCACCTATATAATTTCCCAGCGTAAACGTACCCGTAGGCTGAATACCACTAAAAATAATTTTTTTGCTTTCCGTTTCCGCCACAATAATTACCTCCTTTTTACGGATATTATTTTATCCGCATATACATATTATTCAATAAGGGGGCTTGCCCCGTCATTATATCAAAAAATTAAACATCAGTCAAACATTTCTTTAGAAAGCTTTCCGATAAGCTTACAGCCTTCAACAAGCTGCTCATCGGTAGGTGTGGAGAAATTAAGGCGGAATGACGAGGTTTTATCCGTTTCATTGATAAGGAACGCCGTTCCGGGAACAACTGCCACCTTATTTGCAACGGCAGTCTTACAGAATGTGAGCATATCGCAATCCTCCGGCAGAGTTGCCCAGATAAACAGACCGCCCTCCGGCTTTGTAACAGTAATTTTCTTGGAGAAATTCTTCTCTATCTCGGACAGCATAAGTCCGCACTTATGTCTGTAAATAGCTTTTACCGATTCAAGATGTGCGTCCATATCATAATTTTTAAGATACTCATCGCAGATTATCTGAGCCATGATATTGGTATGTACATCAGCAACCTGTTTACAAACAACTATCTTCTGAATAACAGGCTTAGGCGCAACGACATAACCCACACGAAGTCCAGGAGCCAATGTCTTTGAGAATGTACGTGAATAAATTACAAGTCCGTCCTCATCCATAGATTTTATTGACGGTATCTCCTCGCCAGCAAATCTGATATCTCCATACGGGTTATCTTCAAGTATCATAATGCCGTACTTCTTTGCAAGTGCATATATAGCCTTTCTCTTTTCAAGAGATGTACAAAGACCAGTAGGATTCTGAAAATTCGGAATAATGTATATTATCTTGGGATTATTTGATGTCTTTATAGCCTCTTCAAGCTTTTCGATATTCATTCCGTCCTCTTCCATTTCAACGCCTTTCAAAGCGACGTTCTTACAGGAAAGCTCATTAGCCTGCTGTGCGCCGGATGTGATGATAAGGTCATCTCTTTCAGAGTCAAAGCAGCCTGCTTTTTCCATACGCTTTTTCAGAGTTTCTCTGAGCGGAGTATATCCCTCCGTAATGCTGTACTGGAGTGCGGAAATAGGTGATGTTTTAAGGAGTTTTGCTGTGATCTCCTCAATTTCCTTTACCGGGAAAGCCTCCGGTGCGGGATTTCCGGCAGCAAACGAAATAACCGTAGGGTCGGATGTAAATTTAAGTATCTCTCTTATCACCGACGGCTGGAGTCCGGTTACCTTATTTGAAAATTCGTAATTCATTTTATCCTCGACCTTTCAATAAACTGAAAATTTTGCAAGCATCTGCAAAAATACTATTTTATTATATCACATTTCCGACCAAAAGGCAATAATAATTTTTACAAAAATGAAAAATAAACGAAAGGACGCTTCATATGAAAAAGCAGAACTTTATTCATGGCTCGCTGATATTAATTGCTTCAGCCGCAATAGCAAAAGTCATAGGCGCAATTTTTCGTATTCCCCTTGCAAATATGCTCGGCGGAGTCGGCATGGGATATTTTTCTACCGCATACGGCATATTCATGACCGTTTACGCAGTTTCCGTAACCGGACTTCCCGTAGCTGCCGCAAAGCTTACCGCAGAGGCATCAAACGATCCCGCTTTGCGTGAAAAAACGCGCCGCACGGCACTTATCATATATTTGCTCATAGGCATCATATTTACATTTCTCACCATAATACCGGCATATCCATTCTGCAAATA
>CASFZT010000276.1 GCA_949299215.1 uncultured Ruminococcus sp. | reverse complement strand
GATCTCTTGCCGTACTTTACGGGGCTTGACCACTCTGATATACGCGGATTGGTTACCGCAGGTCAATGGTTTCGCCGCCGGATCGCACCGTCTTTTGTCGAGGATCTTGTGTGGTTAACACAGCCTACATAGTTTTTTCGTGGATATCCGAACCATGGCAGGCCTCAAGACCTCTTGGAGATATTATCTGTGTTCAGGTACCTTTCCTCCTTATCCTTTACCCGGTTAAGCCTTTTTAATTTGTACTTCGGTCAAACCGTTCATCATGCCGCAAATAAAGCAGCTCAGCTCCCGGGCTGCGGCAGTTACGGCAACATTATGTTTTTTACCGCACCTTCCAAGTTTGTAATATCTGCGGCGCAGCCTTGCGCTTGCCTTGTCGGCATAATTGATAACGGTATTATCATTGCCTTGCTGCCGTGCAAGCAGTGCCCTGCTCTTATATCCGGGTAATCCCCGGCAAATGCTTTGCGCCGCCTCTATCAGCTCTTTACGGATATGACTGTTGCCCGCTTTGGTAATAGCGATACGTTTTTGTTTTTTACCGCTTGATTTCTCTCCCGGTACCAAGCCTAAATAAGCAGCAAAATTCAGCGGTTTTAAAAAGCGCCTGAAATCACCGATTTCCGCAATTATCGCCAATGCCCGTGACCTTGTTATTCCCGTAAAGCATGCCAGCTTTCCGACATTGTCTTTATATCTTTTCGTCTTGGACAATTCTTCAATCCTGACATCGAAAGCTTTGATTTTATTATTGAGCTGCTCCATGGTCGCTAAATATTCCTGCAGGATTTCCCGGTATAAAGGAGATAATGTCATCCTTTGGATATATTTAAGATGCTCTGCCGTCCATTTTGTGCGTTGATAGATATAGCCGTGTCTCATGCACAAAGCGTTTATTTGCTGCTTTATTCTTTTGACGGCTGCCTTATGGTCATTGCGCATCCTGATGTAGTCTCTTACCGCCAAATCCTCTTCAGTGGGAACAAATACCGCTGAATACGTTCCATACGCAAGGTTTTGTGCGATGGTTCTCGCATCTCTTTTATCGGTTTTTACTTTTTTCCCGCCTTTTTCTTCACTCATCTTGGTCGGAGCTAAAATTTTACAGTCAATACCGCGACCTTTAAGATAATTGTATAAGCTG
The DNA here is from genome assembly GCA_949299215.1 of uncultured Ruminococcus sp. Lineage (GTDB taxonomy): Bacteria > Bacillota > Clostridia > Oscillospirales > Ruminococcaceae > UMGS363. The sequence goes on along the minus strand of CASFZT010000276.1, from coordinate 883 downwards.
AAACCCAAACAACCCGCTTCATAGCCGGTGACAAATGTGCATTCGTCGTTTGCAAAACAACTTTCTATATCATCAATGTATTTGATGATATTGGATGGCTCCGCCGCGACTTTGGTTTCAAAGAAAAATTTATTCTCTTGACCGAAAACCGGCTCTAAAGCACATAAAGAATACGAAGTGCTATGTACAGAATACGAAGTGCTATGTACATCCATGCCGATATATATTATTCTTTCCATAAAGTGACCTTCCTATGTATGCGGTAATCCCCGCTTTTTAATGATTAACCGGTTAAATTGTAGGGTAAATCCACGATATTTACATCAGTGGAGGTCACTTCATATTGTCTTTTTAAACGCCTCATATAAGTCCATGACTTTCTGCTGCAGGACTTGACTGTGACAATATTCTTTTAAAAAAGGATATTCTTCTTTTAATTTCTTTAAAGCGTAATTAAATGTGTATTGATTAAGTTTAGGTTTTACACAGAGAGCTTTCGCTTCATCTTTACTTAAAGCTTCACCACAACACAATCTTGATTCCAATTCCTCAAGATATTCTTGATATTCTTCTTTCTCTTGAGCAAGCAAGGCGTTATAAGCAAAACGGCAGCACCCGGAGAAATTACGCATTGCCTGCTCCTGCTTCCTATTAGGACGCAGTTTATACTTAAAAGCAAGGCGCATTATTTCCGGCATCTATAAACTCTTATCTTATTGTTTATAAATCAAAAACTTCACTTATCATACCCGTTGTCCTTCTTATAATCCATACATAAATGAGATATTTGCAATTAAATCTTCTAAAAAAATCTTTTACGCACCAATGATTAATTAACTCAAAACCATATATGCAACCGTATGCTTAAAATTTAATTCTGAAC
>CASFZT010000275.1 GCA_949299215.1 uncultured Ruminococcus sp. | reverse complement strand
TTTTCACTTAAACCGTGATTTCTGTTTGCCATAATAGTTTACCTCCACTTTTATTTGTGGTTATTATTGGCATTTACACGGTTCGTTATTCAGCCTCTTGGGGTTCAATCCCCAACTGAAACTTCATCGCAGCTTCGCTGGGGATTGCCACGTTGAATGACGGGGCAATCCCCTTATTGAAATATCATTCCTATGTAATTATATGATGTGCCGGTTATTATTTGCTGTAGAATTTGCCGACCTTTTTGCGCAGTTCGTCCTCATTCAAGTTACGTATATCGCTGATAACACGGATCTTCATGTCACGGGCACGCTGCATTAAGCATTCCCCGAATTGTTCGGAGGGATCAAGAGCATTGGCGATAAGTATCTTCTTTGAATATTCGCCGCCGAATCTTTCGGCTACGGAAAAGAGCTTGTACAGCTCGTTTATGTCTATAGCACCGTTTTTGCAGGATACAAATATCGGCATGAAGCCGTGCATCATGATAACATCTATCTCATTTTCCGTGTCATACACACCGCCTGCGGTATGTATTTTTCCGTCCCAGTCAATTATTACGCCAGTCATTACATCGTTATATATTTTCTTGCCGCAGTCGTCGGTAAGTTCAGATGCGGTAAGATAAATTATCAGTTCGAGTATCTGACCTGATTTTGTCAGACATTTTTTTACCTGTGCGTTTTTGTATGTAAATTTGATTCGCTTGGACGATTTTTGGCAGTTGGTTATAAGTCCGTCACGGTTTAGCTTTTCAATAAAATCCGATATGCCCGTGTGTGAAGCGGAAATGGACAGCGATAAACCGTCATCGCCGTATGAGCAGCCACTGTCCGATGCGCTGAGGATACCGGTGAATATGTTCCATTGCTTTGCGTTGCGTCTGCATATATCCCACATGAGTCGTATGTCGGTGCAAAATTCGTCGTTTATATCCCATGTGTATGTGCCGCCTGGTTTTATGTCGTCATATACGATATCACCGCCGTATAGACGAATGTTTTCTTCTACCGAAAGTTCAAGAGGATTGTTTAGCTGAATGGTAACTCCGTCTCCATCGCAATCGACTATGGTGCCCGTTCCGAGGTTAAGGCGGTGCATTTGTATATTCCGCTTGTTGCGGTATCTTTCGTAAATGATTCCAGCCGCCGTGAGATAAAGCTCATCTCCGCCCATAAGATCAAATATGCAGTCGTCATATGTGTTGACGATAACGGACAGCTCGTCAACAATGTTCTGCAAATTGTATCTGATTATAGGATGGCAGATAAATTCAACATTATATCCTCTTTTAAGAAAGATATTACCGTATCGTTCGGCATGGCGTACAAGCACTTTTGAGTTGTGCCCAACAAGAATTACCCTGTCAGGAATGTTTGCAATGCTTGCACAGATGTTTTTCGAGGCATTTTTATCAAAAAATTCTATGTATGTCATATAACCTTCACCTTAAAGCTTTGAATAGACAGCGACAAAATCCAATAAAAAATAAATTTATTATACATATTGTATCATTGACCGAATGAAATGTCAACGAGTTTCATATTCAGTTTCAGTTGGGGTTCAATCCCCAACTGAAACTTCATCGCAGCTTCGCTGCGGCTTGCCACGTTGAATGACGGGGTAAGTCCCTTATTGAAACATATGAAAATGCTCCCTTGCCGGTACGCTTTAAAAAATTTGCAAAATGCTATTGCTTTTTTTGAAGATATGAGATATAATTAATGTGTATGAAATTTTCGGGATATATTCCCATGAAAGGATGTTTATTATTATGTCAAGACTCGTTTCCGCAAAGGATATGCTGAACAAGGCTATGGAAGGCAAGTATGCCGTAGGTCAGTTTAACATCAATAACCTTGAATGGACAAAATCCATACTCCTCACAGCAGAAGAACTCCGTTCTCCCGTAATTCTCGGCGTTTCCGAGGGTGCAGGAAAATATATGGCAGGCTACAGAACTGTTGTAGGCATGGTAAACGGTATGATGGAGGAGCTTAATATCACGGTTCCCGTTGCACTTCACCTTGACCACGGCTCTTTTGAGGGCGCAAAGGCTTGCATTAAAGCAGGCTTTTCTTCCGTAATGTTTGACGGCTCACACTATCCTATTGAAGAAAATATTGCAAAGACAACCGCTCTTGTAAATGCCTGCGATGTTCTCGGACTTTCTCTTGAAGCGGAAGTCGGCTCTATCGGTGGCGAAGAGGACGGCGTTATCGGCGCAGGCGAATGTGCAGACCCGAACGAATGTAAAATGATCGCAGACCTCGGCGTTACAATGCTTGCCGCAGGTATCGGAAATATCCATGGCAAATATCCCGAAAATTGGACAGGACTTTCCTTTGAAACACTTGCTGCAGTAAAGGAAAAGGTTGGAAATATGCCTCTTGTTCTTCACGGCGGCACAGGTATCCCCGAGGATATGATAAAGAAAGCAATTTCCCTCGGTGTTGCAAAAATCAACGTAAATACCGAATGTCAGCTTTCATTCCAGGAAGCAACAAGAAAGTATATCGAAGCAGGAAAAGACCTTCAGGGCAAGGGTTTTGATCCCCGCAAGCTTCTTGCACCCGGTGCAGAGGCTATCAAGGCTACCGTTAAGGAAAAGATGGAACTTTTCGGCTCTGTTGGCAAGGCTTAATTGTAATAATGTTCAAAAAAATCCCGTACATATTAGTCGGTTAGTCATATAGAAGTTTTGAAAAACAAGGCTAAGATTAATTACAGCGGATATGACAACACCACCGTATCAAACGAGATACGGTGGTGTTCGTTTTTTGAGTCGGTATTGCCAAGAACACAGTACAAAATCAGCTGTTCATAGCTTGTTCTTTATTAACAGAATGCTTTTTATTACCAGCAGAAGAAATGCGATTACTATT
>CASFZT010000274.1 GCA_949299215.1 uncultured Ruminococcus sp. | reverse complement strand
CAATTACCCTGAAGCCATCCATAATGCTAAATCCCCCTTCTATGAAATATTAAGTCCCGTCATCATGACAATAGTGGTGGAAATTATAAGCATTACCGAAAAAAATGCAAGTATACTGAACATTATCGAAAGCACGGACAACGAATTTTTAATAAGTACACCTATCTGCTTAGTACCAAAAATATCACCTGCAAGTTCTGCCAATGAAAATGCCGCACACATAATAATAAGCTCCGTAAGCGGAGGTACGACCGTAAGAAAAATAACGGCTATACCAAAAAAGCCAACTCCCCCTCTTAATAATCCAAGGCTTGCTTTTAGTGTTGTATATGCATCGGCTATTGCGCCGCCAACCACAGGTATGCAGTTTGCAGCAAGATATTTTGCCGCCTTTACCCCTATGGTATCTGCCGATACACCAACAATACTTTGTATAGATAACAAACCTATGAATATCGTCATTACAAATCCAAGTATAAACTTAACGCTTTTTTTTATAAAATCCGTAAGGCTGGTAAGATTGAATATAGGATTTACTGCGTTTATGATACCAAGAGCCATGCAGATCGACATGGACGGCATTATAATATCGGAAGCTATCTGTACTGCCGTTTCACAAACCGTAAGAACTATCATATTATAAGCCGCAGCAGAAGTAATTGACCCCGACGAAGCGCTTATTCCCACATAAACCGGAATATATCCTATCATGAAATCACTGCCGGAATAAATAGTCTCTGCAGTTAGATTTATTTTTTAAGCTTTCTCCAATACCGTTTATAAGAGAACTTAAAATTATAACCGCCAACAACGCCGTAAGAAGCTTTGCAGGCGCTTTCAGCTTGTCCTTGACGGTATCAACGAGATAATTTATTATATCTGTAATAGTTATTGACGATATTGCATCGGTATTATCCGCAGAAAAATTATGCTCCTCTATTATTTCTGATACGTCATCGGGAATATTGCTTTTTGCAGAGTTAATATCTATACCCAATTCATCTGCAATATTTTCTTCTGCCGTTACTGTTATGCAAAAAATAAACGGAATAATAATTATTGATATGATAAATACAGCTATTCTTTTCATTTTTGTTTTCCTTTATTAATACCCAGATAATGATATAACAATTTCTGAAAGCTCGGCAATAAGCGGCAATGCAAGAACAACAAGTGCCGCCTTTCCCGCAAGCTCAGCCTGCGAAGCAAGTGCATTTTCACCGCTGTCACGACATATATCACACGCAAACTGTGTTATATAACAAATTCCTACCGCCTTGAAAAGAATGGTTATATATTCGCTTTTTACATCTGCCATAAGGAAAATGTTGTTTATGCTGTCTATTGCCGGAGAAATATAAATTATGACAGTTACCGTTATAAGACACACCGCAGCTATTTTTATATACATGGCATATTCTTTTCGGTCACCGAAAAGAGTGCATAAAACTGCGGATATTACGCATACTGCGGCAATTTTTAAAATATCCATAATCTTAAAATCCAAATACGGTCTGCACCGTTTCAAAAAGAGTTGATATCTCGTCTATTATCATCATAAGTACAATTACAACACCTGCTATATTTATAACCATGCTGTATTCCTCGCGTTCTGCTTTTTTTAACACCATATTAAGAACGGCAACAATTATTCCTATGCCTGCGATCTTGAAAATCAAATCCAGTTCCACTTTCAGAAGCTCCTTTCATTTTTTTGGCAAAGAAGCATACCTTCATTTATTTTATATAAGCAAAATCGTTATAAATGCACCAGTAAGCACACCAACCGAACGATAAAGAGAGCCCTTTTTTCGATATTCCGTTTCGGCAATGCTTATCAGATCTTTAAGCTCATTCTTTTTAAGCTGCAATGCATTTATCTGACCGTTGATATCGCTTTTTCCAAGTTCATGTCCAATTGATAAGATAAGATTTTGATCCTCTGCTTTTAATGCAGGCTCGTTATAAAGCCGCACCGATTTTTCCCACATTCTGCAAAACGGAATAGTTTCATCACCCTCGGCGGCATATTTAATAAAAGCAAGTTCAGAAAAAGATTCCTTGGCATTTAGTGTACGCAAGATATCATATACCGTTGCGGATTTAAAACGTATAAGCATTTCCATATCCTCAAGCATATATTCAAGCTTTTTAAGCAAAATCATACGTTTTTTCAGATTTACCGAAAAATACACTCCTGCCAAAGCCGATGTCATTATTATCAGAATAAGACCCACGCTTTTCATTATATTCCCTCACTTTTATAACTTGTAATGCTGCTCCGTTTGCTGTAAGCGGCGGCAGAAAAAATATGTAATCAAAATAAGAAAAGAATGGACAAAAAAAGCCCC
>CASFZT010000273.1 GCA_949299215.1 uncultured Ruminococcus sp. | reverse complement strand
TATTCAATATGTCAAATATAGTTGACATATTGAAATTCGTGTGCTACAATACAGTTGTCAAATATATTTGACAAGGAGAGACTTATGAACGGAAAGATGAGACAGGCGAGGCTTAATAAAAATTTGTCGCAGGCTGAACTCGCAAAAATAATCGGCGTTTCACGTCAGACAATCAATATGATCGAAAACGGCGATTATAATCCGACTATCGGTTTATGCTGCAAAATTTGTAAGGTCCTTGATTGCACGCTTAACGATTTATTCTGGGAGGAAAAATAATATGTTCAATGATGAGCGAATCAATGCAGAATGCGGGAAGATATATTGAAGAGGCATATTGCTTACTGTTCTGACGACAGTGATCTATGCATTCAGCAGAACCGCGACTCTCTTTATTCGGGGAAACTTTCACTCTTTTTCCACATATACCGAGGCAGTTATTCTTATCCTTGGTATAGGCATTCTCCTGACCGGTGCAATTATATTCCGCAAAGGCGGGGACGAGAGAACTGCCTATGAAAGACATTCTTTCTATGAAAGGGCAGGTAAAGTATTTATAATCGCCGTATTGGGCACCTATATACTTACGATTCCTTTTACGACCGAAGAAATGCTCGGAGGTTTCAGTGCTAATCAGCTCCTGCTTCTTCTTGAGGCATTAGGCTGTTTATACCTGTTTTATGCTTTCAAAACCAGGCAGATAAATTTCAACTACAGCTTTATTGCGGAAGATAAGCAGATATATTACCGCCGTGTCTTTGTTATCATAGGCTGTCTTTGGGTTGGTTTGTTCGTACCCTTTATTCTTGCAGCCTCATTGGAGCTTACTTTATATAAATCCCCGGCAGGCGCCCTGATTATCTTTCTTGCTTATATAAGCTCGTCTGTCGTTATTTCGTTAGAGTATCTCTTTATTTCGTTAGTTGAAAAAACATCCTACGACAGCATGAGCAACGGTCATTTTGCCTTGGGAACACGAATTGCATTGCTTGCGCTGCTGTTTCCGGAGTTTTGCGCCGCAGTTTTGCAGAGCGTATATGTTTATTTTGTCACCGGCGATTTAAGTGATATTCCGGGTACACATGAATCAGGAACCGTAATTGCTGTCATTTCGCAGTGGCAAACCTCGCTTGAGCTTCTTATAATACCTTTGGCAGGCCTTGTCGTGTGTCATTTGATGTCTCAAATACGGAGGGGAAGTTTTCTTTACACTGTTTGCCGTGTAGAAATGCTTCTGCTCGCGCTTTCCGCGCTCGCAACAACGCTTGTCCCTGTTTGGCGCGAAGCGCTTTCATATGAATCGCTGCGCTTTTGGTTAAACAATGTTGTCCCGTATACAAATTTTATTTCTTTTGTCATAATACTGGTCATGTCAATACTTTTTATATATTCGCTGGTCAAGGAATTGGGCATTTCGCGTGCCCTGTGGGCAATTCCGGCGGCGTATGCAATCGCAACGGCGGCAAACATATTTTTTACTTCACAGAATATGCTGCGCGCAGGCACATATGTTTCTTACACCGTTGAAATAGTATCGTTTGCATTTCTGGTAATTGTAATCTGGCGTTATCACGGATTCAAGAAAGAAAATGACAATGGGATAGATTTTATCTGACCATACCTTTAGTTTTGTTGAACTGCGCCGTCCTCACTTATGCGGACGGCGTTTTTTTATTATCGAATGTGTAAAAACAAGAGCGTCTTATTTTTTACACCGATACTTTACTCTGTAATCGGTTACACAAAACAAATTTATAAAAAGATCTACGAGGCTGAAGCACGTGTACACAGATGAGGTGCGCATAAAAGCAAAACAAGATACACAAAAAAATTACATTTTATTTCATTGTTTTGTCGTTATTGGATATGCTCTATTGACAACAGACCAAAAAAATGATATAATTCGGGCAAGAACAATTTTGTTCGGTTACAAATCAGATTTAAGGAGAAAACAGATGAAAAAGTTAATACTTTTGTGCGTTGCCATTATCCTTTCATTAGGTTTGATTGTTTC
>CASFZT010000272.1 GCA_949299215.1 uncultured Ruminococcus sp. | reverse complement strand
CGCGGAATACTCCGTAATCTTTGCTGTTTTGGATGCTCTCCGATTTTTCCATAAAATAGTAAATGAATAAGAGCAGCAGCGACACTATTCCGTATATCATCAGCGGAGAAGCCGCCTCGCTTTTCAGTTCGGCCGTTTCGCGCTCCCGAATTGCATTCAGATCGGCAGTCACGATACCCCTGTCGCGCAAATGATTTGAAAGTTCGTTTAACTGTGCGTCGCTTTCCGTCGTTATTTCAAAGAAAAATTCTTCGTTCCTGTTTTCCGAACTTGTTGACACGTTATCGGGATTAGGCGCAAGATACACGAAAATGTCGTCCAAAGCGGACTGCGTCACATAAATGCGGATATCCACATTGATCTGGATATCCGTATTTTTGTTGTTTAAATTCAGTTTTCTCTGCTGAGATAATCAAGCGCTTTGTCGGTGCTCCAAAAGAAGTTGTTGTCACCGACATCGCCGTAAAGACCGCATCTGTCAAACATCTCCATTACGGGAGTCTGTATTGCCGTAAATACAACGGTTATGTCCTTTTTAGAAAGCTCGTGTACGATCTCCTGGAGCGTCTGAACACCGCTTGCGTCTGCAAAGGGTACGCCTCGCATGGAGAAGATTATTTTCTTTTTGCCGGTGATATTCATTTCGGTAAGCTTTTCTTCAAGATGATTTGCCGTACCGAAGTAAAGAGGTCCGGTTATGTAAACAACGGCAGAGTCCGCATATTTTGTTTCATCGTCCGAACCGATACGCTTGGGGTCAATATCCGCAACGGTTATCTGCATATCCGATACCTTGAGGATAAACATAATGAGTGAAAAGAGAACACCAATAAAAATTGCAAAGGTAAGGTCAAAAATTACGGTCGCAAGCATTGTGAGAAGATACTGGGCTATCTGAGTCTTTATCTTTTTGCTGAATATGGATTTGATGACCGCAAAATCATTCATTCTCCATGCTGTTATCATAAGTACGCCTGCAAGTGCAGCCAAGGGTATTTCGGAAATAACTGGCGCAAGCAGAAACATTGAAAGAAGCAGAATAACGGAGTGAACAACGCTTGTAAGACGTGTAACACCGCCCGATTTAATGGCAACGGCTGTACGTGCGATAGCCGCAGTAGCAGGAACACCACCGAAAAAGGGTATTACAATGTTTCCGATACCCTGCGCAATAAGTTCCTGGTTGGCGTCAAGCTTTTCGTTTTTCATTCTTCCTGCAGATGCACCGCAGAGCAGGCTTTCAATAAGCCCGAGTGCTGCAATTGAAACGGCAGGAAGTATAAGTCCTTCAATCTGTTTAAGAGTGATAGCAGAAATATCAAGACGGTCGGGGAGAAAAACACTCTTTGGAATTTCTCCGACTGTGGATATGTCAAAGCGGAAGATAAGCTGTGCTATCGTAGTAAGTATTATAGCTGCAAGTGAAGACGGAAAGTAGCGGTTTAGTTTTTTCGGATATATTGCCATAAAAAGCACAACGGCACTTCCTATTAAAAATGAAACAAGACTGAAGTGCTGTTCTGTTGTAAAGTAGCTGATGGTTTTTTCAATAGTAGATTCACCGCTGCATGTAAGTCCCGTAAAATTGTTTATCTGACCGAATGCAATTATGATGGCAATGCCCGAGGTAAATCCCGTGATAACAGGCAAGGGAAGAAAGGAAACGATCTTGCCCAGCTTGAAGATACCGCAAAGCAAAAGTATGATACCCGAAATAAGACTTGCAATAAATACACCCTGAAGCTGATATTTTACAACAAGGGAAAGCAGGATAGCAGTCATGGCACCGGTAGGACCGGAGATCTGATAAGAACCGCCCGACAGCATACCGATAACAAAGCAAGCGCCAAAGGCAGAGCAACCGCCGCAACCGTTACGCCGGCAAGCATATCCTTTCCGAAGCTTTTGGCGTTGTAGCCTGAAAATTCTTTTTTCAGACGTAAGCCGTATGAAGTAAAGATATTCATGTTATAACCCCCATAAATTTCTGAATAAACACAACTATTATTTTACTACTCTTTTTATGGGATTGCAAGCAGAATATCTATTCACCTTTTTTGATTATATTGTATATTTTTACTATAAAACAGGCTGTGGTGTGTTTTATCATTCCGAATAGTCAGAGTCAACATTTTTTACGTTCATGGGGAATGCGGTAAAGCTGTTGTTGTCGCCGCATAACGCAAGATAGACTTCCTTTTCGCTTTTGTAGCCGAGATTTTTAAGCTGTTTTTTCAGCCAGATATCATTTTTGCCTGTTAGTTTCAGATTGTTGTAATTGATATGCCCATCGAGTATCACAGCCGTTTGCATATGCGTCTGTTCGGGAGCTATATTTAAATCGGATGGGGTTGTGGGACGGTCGGTGCTTTTGGGAAGAATACTTAATGAGCCGTTGTATTCCATGACAACTGTTTGTATGGAGTTCAGGTCGAAATAGCCCTGTGAACGGCAGAGCATAAGAAAATCGCTAATGTCAAGATGCTGTTTGCAAAGATTTTCACGGTATATTTTCCCGTTGTCCATAAGTATGAGAGGACGTCCGGAAATAATTTTACGTAATTTCAGTGAACGTTCGGTGAGCTTTGATACAAGCAGAGCAGAAAGACCGTAAAAAAGCATGGCGGTGAGAGAGTGCTCCGGATTTTCAAGTTCAATAGCCATGTCTGCTGCAATAGAGCCGATAGAGATACCTATGATGTAGTCAAAGAGGCTTAGCTGAGATACCTGCTTGTCGCCTATAAGCTTGGCAATAATAAAAAGTGCAATAAGTGAGAAAGCGGAGGTAAGGAGTACCTGAAAAATTTCCATAATATATATCCTTTCGCTGCGGCATAAAAAAACAGCGCCGCATATTTTTATTATGCAGCGCTGTATGTAGTTTTATACTTTTATTCCAAGGCTGAAAGCATTGAGGTGTATTTTTCGTATAAAGCGTTTACTTTGGAAAAATCAACGGCTTCCGTATAAAATTCCTCTAATTTGTCATGTGCGGCTTTTGCGGAAACAAGACAGGAGACTGCTTCGGAAACAAGCTCATCGGCAGCTTCCAAGTTGAATTTAAGACGCAGCTTTTTTTCGGATAAGATATCTTTGTTGTAGAAACGCATGAAATTGATCGGTACTTTGTCATCAAGCTGTATTTTGTTTATGTTGTTTGCCGATATGAGTGCTATGTTAAGCTCCGGTATGCGTAAATGCTCGTAAAATTCATATCCGCTGATGTAGCATTCGCTTATTTCACAATCAAAGCCACTATCGGACAGGAGCTCGGAAAATTCACGCAGAAAACGGTCTGCGGCAGAGGAATATGGATCGTTGAGAAGATATATGTCGTCATCTTCGGCAGGTATTGTTATGTAGCCCTTGGGCGTTACGGCGGAAATTTGGCGGAATAGTATTTTGCCTTTGACAGCATTTTTGTATGGTATTATCTTTTTTGCAAATCGGGATACAAAGCCGTCAAGCTTATCCGTGTCAAGCGCACTTTCTGCAATGGCACGAGAATCGTCAATTACGGACGCTGCGGCGGAAAGATACCTGCGGCAGCGAACATGATGCAGAGAATATGCAGTATCTGCGGCAATGATGTCATTTTTCTGAGATTTTAAAGCTTCACTGTCCCAGCAGTCACCGATATTGAGAATTTCCTGTACCGTACCGGGATATTGCGGCTCAAAAACATGAGGGGCAGTTCCGTCAACAAAAATGACCTTGCTTTTTTTGAGAACAACAGCGTCTGCGGAATCAGGGTCGGAGGAGCAAAGGTAAAGATCACGTTCCTCGTCCGTACAGGTTGAGGCAATTTTTTTCATAAATGTGGATTTTCCCGAACCGGGACCGCCTTTTATAATGTAGG
>CASFZT010000271.1 GCA_949299215.1 uncultured Ruminococcus sp. | reverse complement strand
TGAAAAATTTGAAATTTTTATAATAAAAAATTTCAAAAACCCCTTTTCAAGTGTCACGAATTGTGGTAAAATATAAGTGTTAATGTTTATTAACGTATGTACATTTATATTTTTATATTTGATGTGTCATTTATTTTAATATTGGAGGTTATAAAATGAGCAAAATTCGTATTGGTATTGTTGGTTACGGCAATCTCGGAAAAGGAACCGAGCTGGCTATAAGACAAACTCCGGATACAGAGCTTGCGAGTATTTTTACACGCCGTGATCCGTCATCCTTGGAAGCTCTTACAGAGGGTGTTCCGGTTTATTCAATTAATAATATACTTGAGCATAAGGATGATGTTGACGTACTTATTCTTTGCGGAGGAAGTGCAACGGACCTTCCCGTTCAGGGTCCCGAGCTTGCAGAAAATTTCAATACTATTGACAGCTTTGATACACATGCAAAGATTCCCGAATATTTTGCAAAGGTTGATGCAGCCGCTAAAAAGGGTGGTAATGTAAGTATTATTTCCGTTGGCTGGGATCCGGGAATGTTTTCCGTTAACAGACTTTACGGTACTTGTATTCTTCCCGAAGGTGAAAATTATACATTCTGGGGTAAAGGCGTAAGCCAGGGACATTCCGACGCTATAAGAAGAATAGATGGTGTTGTTGATGCAAGACAGTATACGATACCTGTTGAAAAAGCTGTTGAAGCGGTAAGAAGCGGTTCAAATCCTCAGCTTACTACACGTCAGAAGCATACAAGAGAATGTTTTGTAGTTGCCAAGGAAAGTGCTGATAAGGCTAAGATAGAGGCAGAGATCAAGAATATGCCTGATTATTTTGCCGATTATGATACTACTGTTCATTTTATATCTGAAGAAGAACTTCAGCGTGACCACAGCGGACTTCCGCATGGCGGATTTGTTATCAGAAGCGGTAAGACCGGTATCAACAAGGAAACATCTCATGTTGTTGAGTATTCTCTTAAGCTCGGTTCAAATCCTGAGTTTACATCAAGTATCCTCGTTGCATATGCAAGAGCTGCTGTTAAGCTTTCAAGAGAAGGTGCAATCGGTGCAAAAACAGTTTTTGATATTGCACCTGCATATCTTTCTCCCAAGAGTGCAGAAGAGTTAAGAGCCGAAATGCTTTGATCTGAAAATAAACAGAGCATAATTTACAATACAAACAAACTATCGCAATTATGCTCTGTTTTTAGTTAAACAGCTTTTCTTTTCCTATACCATATATTACTGCGGCGGTAGGTACTGCAATCAAAATTCCGATAATACCGCCTATTTTGCCGCCAATGACAATGGCAAGCAGTACGGGAAGAGGAGGCAGCCCCATGCTCTTTCCGACAATTTTGGGATAGATAAAATTGTTTTCAAGCTGCTGTAAGATTATGATAAATATAATGAACCATACCGCAGATATCGGTTCGGATAAGAACAGCAGCAATGCGCAGGGGATAGTTCCGATTATTGCACCAGCTATAGGAATAAGTGCAGTCACACCTATTACCATGCTTATAAGCGGAGCATAGTCAAATCCAAGGAGAGCCATGCCGAGAAAGCAAAGTATGCCTAAAATAAATGCCTCTATTATTTGACCGCTTACGAATCGTGAAAATACATCATAGATGTTTCGGTATATTTGGGCTGTTTTTTCAAATTTCGTATCATCTAAAAAGTGATGTGCGATCTTCTGAACGATCAGCCGCAGGTTTTCTTTTTCAATAAGAATGTATATTGAAATGATAACGCCTATGATAATATTTGCCGTTCCGCCGATAAAATCCAACGTTTTTCCGTATGCCCCCGCAATGAGCTCGGATAAGGATATGTTTTTCAAGGCTGACGATATTAATGGCAGGATGCCGAATTTATCACGTTTTTCAAGTGCGGAATAATAAAGCATAAATTTTTCGCGGTATAGATCACCGTTTGATATAAGTAATTTTATGCTTGCTGATATCTGCGGAACGATCAGCCATAGTATTCCCGCTATGCAGCTTATCAATAGTAAGTAGGTTAT
>CASFZT010000270.1 GCA_949299215.1 uncultured Ruminococcus sp. | reverse complement strand
ACGTTTACATTTAAATCTGAAAAAAATTATTGCATTTTTAAAAAATGTGGTGTATAATGTCTGCATGATTTAAAGGCAATACAAAAGTATATACATATGTATTGTACCAAAGGAGATGTTTTTATGTTAAAATGGCTTGATGACGCAGTTTTTTATGAGATATACCCTCAGTCATTCAATGACACAAACGCAGACGGAATAGGTGATTTTAACGGCATTACGGAAAAGCTTGACTATATCCGTGAGCTGGGCTGCAATGCAATATGGATAAATCCCTGCTTTGCCTCTCCGTTCGGCGATGCCGGATATGATGTTTCGGATTATTATACCGCCGCACCGAGATATGGCACGAATGAGGATCTGCGCAGAGTATTTGATGAAGCGCATAAGAGAAATATGCACGTTTTTCTTGACCTTGTTCCGGGACATACATCCGTTGAGTGCGAGTGGTTCAAAAAATCCATGAAAGCGGAAAAGAACGAGTATACCGACAGATATGTCTGGACGGATACGATATGGGAAGAACCGCAGGGTATGAGCAGCATAAAGGGTATTTCTGACAGAGACGGATGCTGTGCGGTAAATTTCTTTTCGCATCAGCCGGCGCTTAATTATGGATTTTATAAGTGTACCCGTCCGTGGCATCAGCCTATGGATGCAGAGGGACCCAAGGCAACGCTGGAGGAGCTTAAAAATATTATGCGTTTCTGGCTGAAAATGGGCTGTGACGGCTTTCGTGTAGATATGGCAGGCTCTCTTATAAAGCATGATGAAAACAGCGAGGGTACGATAAAGCTCTGGCAGAATGTCCGTGAGTTTCTCGATAAGGAGTTCCCGGAGGCGGCAATGGTTTCCGAATGGGGTGAGCCTGACAAGTCGTTAAGGGGCGGTTTCCATATGGATTTTCTCCTGCATTTCGGTCCGTCACATTATAACGATCTGTTCAGATGTGAAGAGCCGTTTTTCTCCGACAGAGGCAAAGGCGACGCTTTTGAATTTGTCGAGAAATATAAGGAAACACGTGCCAAGGCAGGCAAGGACGGACTTATCTGCATACCGTCGGGCAATCATGATATGGACAGACTGGCACGCAGCATAAAGGGAGATAATCTTAAAATATCATTTGCATTTTTGCTTTCAATGCCCGGCGTTCCGTTTATTTATTACGGCGATGAAATAGGCATGAGATATGTTGAGGGACTTACGTCCGTTGAGGGCGGCTATGGAAGAACAGGCTCACGTTCTCCTATGCAGTGGGATAATTCCGTGAATGCGGGATTCAGTACGGCACCCAAGGAAAAGCTTTATATAAAGCAGGATGAGTCCGGGGACAGACCAAACGCCGCAGCTCAGATGTCAGACGAAAATTCGCTTTATAATGAAGTAAAGCGCCTTATAAAAACAAGAAAAGAACACAGCGCACTGCTGAACAGAGGCGGACTTGAATTTGTATATGCAGAAAAGAATACTTATCCGATTGCATATTTAAGAACAAGTGAAGATGAAAAAATTCTTGTGGTTATAAATCCTGCCGACAGGGAAGTAAAGATGCCGTGCAGCTATACTCTCGGTGAAAAGATATATAGCTGCGGCGGAGATATTTCGGCAAGCGTAGGAGAGATCACCGTATCACCGTGTACGGCAGTATTTTATACGATAAAGTGAGTGTACGAAAAATGGAAAATCAGTTTTACTCTATGCTTTCAAGAATGAAGCTTATAAATCGTTGGGGTCTTATGCGGAATACACGCAGCGAAAATATATCGGAGCACAGTCTTGAAACTGCAATGCTTGCACACGGACTTGCGCTGATACGCAACAAGTATTTTGGCGGAAATGTAAATGCCGAAAGATGTGCGCTTATGGGTATTTATCACGATGCTACGGAAATAATACCCGGCGATCTTCCCACTCCCGTGAAATATTTTAATCCGGATATAAGAGATGAGTATAAAAAGGTCGAGGATACGGCAAAGGATAAGCTTGTTTCAATGCTCCCTCCGGAGATGGGCGAAGAGATAGCACCGCTTATTGCTCCGGATAAGGATA
>CASFZT010000269.1 GCA_949299215.1 uncultured Ruminococcus sp. | reverse complement strand
GAACCGGAAAAGCTTTTCGGAAAAATTAAAACACCGTGTTACATAATTGATGAAAAACAGCTTATTGAAAACGGAAAGATTTTAAAAGCCGTTGCAGACAGAACCGGATGCAGAATACTGCTTGCTCAAAAGGCTTTTTCAAATTTTAATTTTTACGGCGTTTTGTCGCAGTACTTATCGGGAACAGAGGCAAGCGGTCTTTATGAAGCGAAACTTGGCAGGGAAGAAATGCCGGAGGGCGAGGTTCATGTTTTCTGCGGAGCATACAGAGACGATGAGTTTGACGAACTGCTTTCTTACGCTGACCATATTGTTTTCAATTCGGTAAGACAGCTGCAAAAATTCGGAGAAAAAGCGAAAAGAGCAGGAAAAAGCTTAGGCCTTAGAATCAATCCTCAGTGTTCAACTCAGGAGGGACACGAAATATACGACCCCTGCGCCAATGGCAGCAGATTAGGCGTAACAAGGGAAGTATGGGACAAACATATGACGCCTGATTTGTTTTCTCTTCTTGACGGGCTTCATTTTCATACTCTTTGCGAGCAAAATTCAGATGATTTGGAAATTACGCTGAAAGCTGTTGAGGAGAAATTTTCCGATGTACTGCCTCACATGAAATGGCTTAATATGGGCGGCGGTCACCATATTACAAGAAAGGATTACGACATACAAAGGCTTATAAAAATTGTATCTTACACACAGAATAAATGGAATTTGCAGGTATACTTGGAGCCGGGAGAAGCCGTAGCCTTAAACGCTGGCTACCTTGCAGGCAGAATTCTTGATGTTGTGGAAAACGGCGGAATTAAAATTGCCGTAACAGACGCCAGCGCGGCTTGTCATATGCCCGACGTAATTGAAATGCCCTATACTCCGCCTTTATACGGTGCGGACGATAAAAATAATAAATACAAATACCGCTTAGGCGGGCCTACCTGCCTTGCCGGTGATATTATAGGCGATTTTTGTTTTAAAGAGCCGTTAAAGGAGGGAGATTTTCTGCTTTTCGGAGATATGGCAATATACACCACCTGTAAAAACAACACCTTCAACGGTATGCCGCTGCCTGATATATGGAAAAGAACAGAAAACGGAGAGCTTATAAAGCTTACAGATTTCGGTTATAAGGATTTTAAGTCAAGGCTTGGCAGGGAATAAAAAGGAGTTGAACAAATGGAGTCATATAAATTTCTGTTGGAGAAAATAAAAAATTCAGGCATTAAGGATTTGGAAAAAATCAATACTTTAAATCTTTTGGACGGAAGTTATTTGAATTTGGAATGCAGACTGCCGAATGGAAAAACGGGTAAAATACTTGATGATAATAAAAAGTATTACGCCAATCAAATTGATATAGAAGGCTCCGATAAGTGCTTCGGCGTTGCGGCAGATGATAATATGATTTCGGTTTTCAGATACGGCTGTAACGGCGCCGACGCAGAATTGATTTTATGGAAAAAGATATAGAAAAAATCATAGATAACGATATTGATTATCACAGCATTACCCCATGCGGAGAAAATTGCAATAGCTGTGATAAAAAAACGGATGGCAGCTGTAAGGGATGCTTAGAGACGGAAGGCTGTTGCAGTGAATGGAGAAGCACCGGAACTTGTCCTGTTTACAGCTGTGCAAAAGAGCATAGAGCATTGTTCTGCGGTATATGCAGCAATTTTCCCTGCTATGATTTAACAAAGAAAATATGGTGGAATAAAAACATAATTGATGATTTAACTTTGCTTGCGGATAACTTTTATAAGCAGAAATTTGATAATCACGACGGCAGAATACCTTATTATGAACTATTGCTTGAAAGAGATCTTTTAAATAATATTATTGAATACCCCTTGCCTAAAGGGTATCGCTTTGAATATTATAAGAACGGCGACAGAGATAGTTGGATAGAAATTGAAAAAAGTGCAAATTCTAAGCTTATGTCTGGAAGTTTTGTTGTATCAAATCCTTTGCCTTGGTCTGTAATAGTAACTGTTACCGTTGTAGATTCTCCTTCTTTTCCAGTTAGTGATACAGAACAATTTGTTTCATTTTTACTAAG
>CASFZT010000268.1 GCA_949299215.1 uncultured Ruminococcus sp. | reverse complement strand
AGAATTTCTTTGTCGATTATCTCGATAGCTTTTACTTTATTTTCGATCTCATGTCGGTGTCCGCATTCGTCGGGTGCTTCAACGTGAATATATACAAGATCCTGACCGTCGGCAAGCTCTTTGAGTGCAGCAGCAGCTTTTCCGGTAAAGTTTGTGTCTATATATCCGGTTGCACCATCAACGTCAACTACATTCATTTCCGAGAATTTGCCGATACCTTTTAAAAGGTCTACGGCGGATATCATTGATGCGTTAAGTCCGTAGAGGCTCTTGAAAGATTCAAGATTTGCACGCTTGCCTTCACCCCAGAGCCAGATGCAGTTTGCGGGACGAAGTCCTTTTTCTTCTCTTGCCTTATTCACGGGGTGGTCTTTAAGAAGAGCGTAGCTTTTTTTCATCATATCATAAAGCTTGGCAGTATTTGGTGATGCGGGAATATACTCCGTAACTCTTCTTCCGGTAATGTCGTGCGGGGGTGTGAGTGTACCTATATCAAGTGTACCCTTGTGCCAGATAAGACAGTGACGGTAACTTACGCCACTGTAAAGATCAAATTCTTCATTATTGAAGTGTTCTGCAAGATATTCTATCAGAATTTTTGCTTCTGCGGTTGAAATATCATCGGCACAGTAGTCTATAAGAGTTCTGTCCTCAAATTTTTCTTCATTGGAAACAGTAACAAGATTGCAGCGGAAGGAGATATCATCATCTTTCATGTCAATACCGATAGAACCTGCCTCAAGCGGAGAACGACCGGTGTAGCACACAGACGGATCATATCCTAAAACTGAAAGATTAGCAACATCAGAACCTGGCTTCATATCGTCCGCAACGGTTTTTACAAGTCCGACAGCAGAGTCTTGTGCAAGTTTGTCCATGTTTGGCTTGAAAGCTTTTTCCATAGGTGTAAGATTTCCAAGCTCTTCAACGGGGTAATCTGCCATACCGTCACAAAGCAGAACAACATACTTCATTTTAATTACTTCCTTTTTATAATAGTTATGATTTTTATATACATTTGTATATCAAGTATATCTTAGCATATTTTGCCGTGTTTTGCAAGACCGGAGTTTGAGTTTCCATTTAAAGTTAGTTTATAATTTCATGTTCCTTGTAGAGATGGCATGTTTATCGTTGCCGAGTATATATCGGTTTGAACCGTAAAGATCGGTTATTTTTATGTTTAATGTGCTGAAATGTCTGCCTGCACGCTGGAATTTGTTTGGAGCCTTGATTTCCAGATAATTAGGTATGGTAACCGGAAATGTCAGTATAAATTCAGCGTATGTTTCGGCGTTTCGCACTGTATACGCTGCATTGTATTTATTGCAGAAAGTATCACAGACATAGTCAAAAAATATATCCGATTGATTATTCTTGCGGCAATTGCTTTTTTCATTTCCGTATACGGCTGATACCTTGATCGAAGTAAAATGTTTGTCAGTACCTTCATCTGAAACGGATATATTTGTCGGCAGATATTCGTTTTCAAAGCACTTTGCTATCATGTAAGATAATATTACTTTGAATGTCTGACGGTTTATGATCGCATAATATGTTGATTTGAAATCTATGGATATATTTTCGCATGGGATAGGGAAGATATCAAGCGAATCTGTAATTACATTGTCAATTTCAGAACGTAAACATACTGTAGAAACCTCACAGTTATCATTCATCAGGTAGAAAAGCTGTTCCGGACTTAAAAATGAACTTATTGCCGACATAAGCTCACGGTCTATGTTATTTAATTGCTGTATGATGATCTCTGCGTCCGATTCACCGTTGTATGATGAAATTACTGCATAAATCTCATCTGCTGCGGTAGAAACGGAACTGAGAGCGTAGCGCATTTTTTGAAAAATATATTTTATGTATTCTCGTACGGAAGGAGATTTGAGTATTGTTGAAATGCTTTCTGCACGGATCACTTCAACAATGCTTAATCCTAAAGATTTTATTACATTTACGGTATAGAATTTTTCATCTAATGTCATATTGATTATACCGCTTTGATTTATGGCAGATAATAAAAATTCTTTGCGTTTATCTTCGGAAAGGTGAA
>CASFZT010000267.1 GCA_949299215.1 uncultured Ruminococcus sp. | reverse complement strand
GATATCACAGAGCTGTTGTTCAGCAGCTTGGCGTCGAGCTGATTGCTTCCTGAATCAATGGCATATACTTTTTTAGCACCGTTCTGAAGAAGACAATCGGTAAATCCGCCGGTTGAGGCTCCGAAATCCACCGCAGTAAGGCCTTCCACATTTATACCGAAAAAATCAAGAGCTTTTTCGAGCTTTATACCTCCGCGGCTTACATACCGTGGCTTTTCAACACATATCTCGTGAACACTGACTTTATCGTCAATTTCAAAGGACGGCTTTACTATCGGTTTTCCTTTTATTGTGACCGAACCGCGTTTTATGAGCTCAGTTGCTTTTGACCTGCTGTCAGCAAGCCCGTTTTCAAAAAGAAATATGTCGAGTCTCACACCAGTTGCCCTTTCTTTACATGCACTGAGGAGTAATATGTGTCAGGTTATTTTTGACGCATGAGCAGATATGTGGCAAACGCGGCGAGCATCCCGTCGCTGTCTGTCCTGTTAACCGCCATTATGGCTTCTATTGTCTTTTTTACTGCGTAATCATACGCTTCTTCAACTGGCATTGCAGATGTAAATGTGTTTTTTTTGTTTTCTATATCGCTTGCACTTTTTCCTGTTTCGATGGGAGAGGCAGTAACGTCAAGTATATCGTCTATTATCTGGAAGCACAGTCCAATACAACTTGCGTATTTGTAATATGCGTCTGCTGTCTCTTTATCGTCAGCTTTTCCGGCTGCCAAAACTCCCAACGATACTGCCGCTTTTATCAGGGCACCGGTTTTTAGTTCATGCATTCTTATCAGTTCATCAAGACTTAGCATTTTCCCCTGAGAAGACATGTCAATCTGCTGTCCGCCAATCATTCCTTTTGTGCCGGCAGCGGTTGAAAGTATCAGGACCGCTTTGAGATTTTCAGATTGAGACAACATCTTATTTGAGGCGGCTATTTCAAAAGCATATGTAAGCAGGGCGTCTCCGGCAAGGATCGCAGTGGCTTCTCCGAATACACGGTGGTTTGTCGGCATCCCTCTTCTGTAATCGTCATTATCCATCGCCGGCAGATCGTCATGTATCAATGAATATGTGTGTATAAGTTCCAACGCACATGCGTAATCAAGCGCTTTTTGGGGCTCCGCTCCAAGTGATTTGCATACTATACGTGTCAGAAACGGTCTTATTCGTTTTCCGGACGACAGTGCGCTGTACCGCATACTTTCAATAAGACGTGAAATATCTTTGTCATCAGATTTAAGTAATTCGTCAATTCTTGAATTTACTTCGTCAACCGATGCCTTGATCTCGTTTTTTATAATGTTTTCAGCACACGCGGTGTCAAAGGCGTGATACATATCAATTACCATTTCTGTCACCGACTGGGAAATCCTTCTTTTCGACCCCGTCCTTTCCAAATGTAAGAAGCTTTACTCTGCTTTCGGCCTTATCAAGGCTGTCATTGCAGAATTTTACAAGCCTCACGCCTTCTTCAAATAATGAAAGGGATTCGTCGAGCGGTGCGTTCCCGCTTTCAAGTGACCTTACAATCTGTTCAAGCCTTGCAATGGCAAGTTCGAAATTCATCTCGTTGGTTTCAGCCATATTTTACCACACCTTTCGGCTTATTGTTTAGCTTGTATTTTATCTTTTACCAAAGCAGTCAATGAGCCATCGTTAAATCGCAGTGTAAGAATATCTCCGCTCTTTGCGTCACAGATGCTTTTAACGAGCTTTCCGTCATCTTTGAAGACAGCAGAATATCCGCGCGAGAGAACCGACATTGGATTAAGTGCTCCGAGCTTTGCGGACATTTCAACAAATTCCGTTCTCTTCTGCGTACAGATTAGCTGCATTGATTTTTCAAGCGACAGCGCATCCGAGAGAAGCCTTGTACGCTTTTCATCAAAAATGTATTCCGGACGTCTGAGGACCCTTGATTCTGAAAGACCACGCAAAGCTTCTCTTTTTGATTTTACAGATGAAGAAAGCAGTATGCTCATTCTTCCTATTATGTTATTTATTTTATGCTGCAGCTCTGCAGTGTCCGGCACTGCAAGTTCCGCCGCCGCCGAAGGTGTTGGA
>CASFZT010000266.1 GCA_949299215.1 uncultured Ruminococcus sp. | reverse complement strand
CGCAAGACGGCGCTCTTCCTCCAGCTCATCCGCGGAAAATGCCGACATCTGGCTCGGAAAGATTCCCTCTTCCATTCCCGGCAGGAATACAACAGGAAATTCCAGCCCCTTAGCGCTATGTATGGTCATCAATACCGCCGCTTCTGCACCGCTGTCGTAATTGTCAATGTCCGTGACTAAAGCAATTTCCTCCAAGAAAGAACTCAGCGTCGCATTCTCATTCTGATTCTCGTATTCGACTGCATTGGAAACAAACTCCTCCACATTTTCCCGCCGTTCTGAACTTTCACCGTTTTCCTCAGCGGCGAGAAGCATTCCCATATAACCGGATTTTTCAATTACGGCACGGACAACTTCGGAAAGTTTTTCGGTCTGTGCCATTTTCTGAAGAGAATGAATCAACGTGACAAACGGTGCAAATTTCCCCTGTGCTTTCGATACCGACGGATATTCATCCGCATGCTCCATCACACTAAACATGCCACCTTCTGCCGTCCCGGACTCTGCAATCGCGCGCACCGCCGCCATCGTAGCATCGCCGATTTTACGCTTCGGCTCATTGATGATGCGTTCCAGCCGCAAATTATCGCTCGGATTGTTCACCACACAGAGATACGCTAGAATATCTTTAATCTCCTTGCGCTCATAAAAGCGTCTGCCGCCAATGACCCGATAGGGGATGCCGCTTTTCATCAGCACGTTTTCAATGCTGTTGGATTGGGCGTTCGTCCGGTAAAGCACGGCGAAATCACTGTATTTGCGTTTTTCCCGGATCACAAGCTCCATCATCTTGTTGACAATAAACTTTGCCTCTTCGTTCTGATTGTCAAACTGTTTGATAAAAACCTTTTCCCCCTCACCCTTTCGAGACCAAAGCTCTTTGCCGCGCCGTCCGAAATTATGCCGGATAACCGAATTTGCCGCGTTTAAGATGTGCGAGGTCGACCGGTAATTTTCCTCTAACTTGATTACCTTTGCGCCGGGCACTTTTTCGTCAAAATGCAGAATATTTTCAATCGTTGCCCCACGGAATTTATAGATGCTCTGGTCATCGTCTCCCACGACCATCAGATTCCCGTATCCGCCGGAAAGAAGCAATGCCAATTCAAATTGTGCATAATTGGTGTCTTGAAATTCATCAACCAGAACATAGTGAAACTTATTTTGATAATGGTCGCGCACCTCTTCATTCTGCCTGAGCAGCAGAACGGTCTTCATGATAATATCATCAAAATCCACCGCATTTGCAGATATCAGCTTTTTCTGGTAACTGCGATACAGCTTGGAAATACCGAGTTTTCTGAAATCATTTGACGCACGTGCTTCATATTCATCCGGATATATTAAATAATCCTTGGCTCTGGAAATTTCAGAAAGAACAGATTTTGGGGGATATGTTTTATCTGACATATCAAGCTCTTCATAACAGGACTTCAGAAGGCGCTGACTGTCATCACTGTCATAAATAGTGAAATTAGAATCGTATCCGAGCTTATCAATTTCCTTGCGGAGTATACGTACACATATCGAATGAAATGTTGAAGCAGCAATATCCTGAGCAGCATCACCGAGCATACCTGCAAGACGTTCTTTAAGCTCACCTGCGGCTTTATTTGTAAATGTAATCGCCATTACACGCCACGGTTCAACCGTATCGTATGCTACAATATCTTTTAATCTTGAAACGGATGTATCATCTGTTTCACCGTTGTATTTAGTCAGAAAATCAATATCATCGTCCGAAATACCGACAGGACATTGTTCATCCGAATATGCATTTCCGAAATTTATCATATTTGCAATACGGTTAACAATAACGGAAGTTTTTCCGCTTCCTGCACCTGCAAGAATAAGAACAGGTCCGTTTATAGTAAATACAGCTTTTTTCTGCATATCATTAAGTCTGTTAAAATATTTTTCCAAAGCAGCTTTTTTAGCAGCTATAAACTTCTTATTTTTCTCCATAAAGACCTCCAAAATTTGCCGGATAAAGACGAAAAATAACGCCGATACATTATCAGCGAATCCCGGCTTGTCAATATAAAGGAATAACTAATAACAATAACACA
>CASFZT010000265.1 GCA_949299215.1 uncultured Ruminococcus sp. | reverse complement strand
TCCTCGCCCTTTGGAAACCTCGCCAATATTTAAAAAATATTGGATAAAAGGCTGTGAGGGTTTGTGCGTATCGTAAGAAAGCGTGTTGCAAATTTACTTTTTCGACAAGCTGAAGCACATAAGCAAAACCGCTTATGTGCTTGTTTTTTATTTTTTATTTAAGAAATCCGTTTATTATCTTCTGCTCCGCCTCTTCCTCTGTAAGTCCGAGAGTACGAAGCTTCATTATCTGCTCACCTGCGATCTTTCCGATAGCGGCTTCATGTATAAGCGATGCATCAAGATGTCCTGCATAAAGCTCCGGTGTTGCATTCACTCTGCCATGTCCGCTTAAAATAGCATCACACTCCGAATGTCCCGTACATCTGCAATTTCCCTTTATCACAGAATGATAATCCTGATACGAATTTCCTCTTGCAACCGAACGTGAAACCAGATCAACGGCAGCACCGTCACCGTCAAGCACAACTTTAAAATCTGACTTTGCTATCTCATTTTCATCTGTCATAAGTCTTTCTCTGATAATAAGCTTTGCTCCCGCTTTTAGATTAGCTTCCGTTTTTCTTGAAGATGTCGTAACGCCTCTTATTTGTGATGTATCCATCTCCATAAAGGAGTTTTCTTCCATGAACACGGCAGTCACGGGATCAATGTGCTTTGAGCCGCTACCCTTTCCCGTGCCTATATGCTTTTCCTTATAAAGCACATGGGAATTCTTGCCCAAAAAGAAACGATGTATTCCGTTATGGACAGCTTCTTCCTCATCATCGGAATGCACGCCGCAGCCTGCCACAATAATAACATCTGCGCCATCCTCAACAAAAAAATCATTATACACTAAATCGTGAACTCCGCCTTTTGTAACACACGCAGGGATATACACGGTTTCCTAAGCCTCCGTTCCAATCGGAGATCATACCAAGCAGGCTGCTTGTTATCTCATTCATATTAATACCTCCTTTAAGCTTATGTCCAAGGACAATGCTTCTTTTTTGTTTCAGAAGCCAAAAGCTCCGGCAGGATATCATTCTTTGCACCTGCGGCGCTTACCTTGCCGTTTGCTATAACCACTATATAATCCGCTATATTCATAATTCTTTCCTGATGTGATATTACCAGCAGCGAACGCTTCTGATCAGTTTTAAGGCGTTCAAAAGCGGAGATAAGGTTATTAAAACTCCAAAGGTCAATTCCTGCCTCAGGTTCATCAAACACAAGCATTTTTGCATTCTTTCTTGCAAGCACGGTAGCAATCTCAATACGCTTGCTTTCGCCGCCCGACAAGCTTGTATCCGCTTCTCTGTTGATATACTCCTTTGCGCAAAGACCCACTTCGCCAAGCAATGAACATACTTCCTTTTCATCAAGCTCTCTTTCTGCGGAAAGCTCAAGCAGGTCCTTTACGGTAAGTCCCTTAAAGCGGACGGGTTGCTGAAAGGCATATGCTATTCCTATCCTTGCACGCTCGGTTATATTCTTATTTGTAATATCTTGTCCGTCAAAGATTATCTCACCCTCGGTCTGCTCATAAATACCTGCAATTACCTTGGCAAGTGTTGTTTTTCCTCCGCCGTTAGGTCCCGTTACGACAGTCAGCTTTCCGTCGGGGATAGTAATATCCACTCCGTTGAGTATCTTTTCGCCATCGGGTATCTGCCAATGTATATTTTTAAGTTCAAGCATAAACTTCCTCTTTTCTTTTTTATATAAATACAGATATATTATACCATATTGGTAGAAAAAATCAAGTACATATTTCCCTGTACGCAAAAGTATTGCCTTTATTATAGAATATATACAAATACGGTATACCCTGTATCGTCATATATCATATAAATTGCTTTTTGTTATTGCATTTAAAATAAAAGTATTGTATAATTTAGTATATTGTATGTAAATACATATACCAGATAATTTTGGAGGAAATTTTTATGAAACTAAAGATATCCGTATTCAGTAAATGCATATCGGCGTTTCTTGCTCTTGCCGTATCATTTTCAATGACTGCCTGTGCAAACAATACTACTGATACAAGCACATCTTCCGATAACAACGCCGAGGTTTCCGAGGTCACAACAGAAGCCGTTTCCGTTCCGGAGCTTACCATTCCCGATAACTCCATTGACATGGTAAAGGAATTAAAGCTCGGCTGGAATCTCGGAAACACTCTTGATGCTACCGGCTCGGGTCTTGCTTCCGAAAACGCATGGGGTCAGCCAACTACCACGCAGGAAATGATAGACTTTGTAAAAGAATCCGGCTTTACAACTATCAGAATACCCGTTTCATGGAGCAATCACACAGATGCCGAATACAATATCAGCGAAAACTGGATGGATAGAGTTGAAGAGGTTGTAAACTATGCTTACAACGCCGGTCTTTATGTTATCATCAACTCACATCACGATAATTCAAAATACTATCCCAGTGATGAAAAGATTGAAGAATCCTGCAAATATCTTGAAGTGATCTGGAAACAAATAGCAGAACGCTTTAAGGATTACGACCATCGTCTTATATTTGAGGGTATGAACGAACCCCGTCTTGAAGGTACAAACAAGGAGTGGTGGTTCTCTTCCACAGACCCCGAGGGTGTTGCATCCATCAAATGCATCGTAAGACTCAATCAGCTTTTCGTTGATACCGTTCGTGCTTCCGGCGGAAACAATGCGGACAGATATCTTATGGTACCGAGCCATGCCGCATCTGCAGACAACGCACTCAATGACGCATTTGTAATGCCTACTGACACTGTTGAAAACCGTCTTATCGTTTCCGTTCACGCATACAGTCCTTATGATTTCGCAATGAACGCAAACGGCTACAAGGAATGGGACGGCTCACACGACAACGAGCTTAATTTCATGGACAAGCTCAAAACAAAATTTTGCAGCTGGTAATCCCGGGCTACCTCCCATCTTAGAGGGTGAGCGCTGAAACAAATGAAAAGCCAATTTTCAATTTGAT
>CASFZT010000264.1 GCA_949299215.1 uncultured Ruminococcus sp. | reverse complement strand
ATTCCGGTTTATTGAGAAGAGTCTCATCCGCCGGCATGGCAAAAACAGCGCTTTGGAAATTGCCAGCGAAGAGGCTTTTCCCTATCCGGGAACCATACATGAACGAATGTCTTCGTCCCGAAAGCAAGGGATAGCCTGTGCAGGCAATAACCGAAAGAAAAAGCAAAACAGGAAGGTGCATCAAATGACAATCAGTGCGGAAGAAAGACGGGAAAGAATCATCAAAGCCGTTCAGCAGCAAGGCAAGGTGAGGGTTGCGGACCTGAGCCGGGAGTTCGGAATATCGGAGGTCACGATCCGGAACGACCTGGAGCTGCTGGAAACGCAGGGCCTGCTCAACCGCGTTCACGGGGGCGCGATCATGGGCAATCCCTTTTATGGGAGCATGAACCTGAATGAGCGCTACAACACCAATGTGGAAGCCAAAAAGGCGGTGGCCGAAAAAGTTGCCGAGCTGGTGGAGGACAACGACACCATTATGATGAACGCCGGCACCACGCTGACGTATGTGCTGCACGCTCTGCAGGGAAAAAAGAATATCAGCATTGATTATGAAGTCGGCGAGCGTGTAAAGCATAATATTTTCGGAGAAGGTACCGTGCTTTCCGTTAAAAAGATTTCAAATGATTCTATGCTTGAAATTGCTTTTGAAAAAGTGGGTACTAAAAAGCTTATGGCTAATTTTGCAAAGATACAAAAGCTTTGATAATAAAAATGGCTTATGCAAATTTTAAATGCATAAGCCATTTATACATTAACGTCAGGTTCTTCTTCCCGATTATTTAAGGCATATGTAATTACCTTAGTATAAAATTCAGCAGGGTTAAGAAGGATTTTTTCTTTTATAACTTCAGCTTGATCTCTGTCGGGAGCATAAATCGATATTCTCATAAGATCATAACTTGTATCTTTAATAATACAATTAAGCTCACATCCGTTATGTGTATTCGTAATCGTAATTTCTGTTTCACTTTCACGGCGCAGCTTGGCATAAAACATAAGCGCAGCTTTTAAAATACGCCGTCTGAAATGGTAGGGGATATATTCATTAAAATAAGTTGCCCCCATACGTCCTTTTTCTTCCAGTACAAAGCAATCTACGTCATTGATGTTTTGTTTTGAAATAGAACCGTTTTCAAGTAAAGCTTCAATGGATTCCGTATAATAAAAATAATTTATAACACGGCTGTCCAATACTATTTCATAAAGCTGCTTTTCGGAAACAGGTCGGTTAAGCTTGTCCAAAAGATAGCATAACAAAATTTTGACATCATGTGCAGAGGAAAGCTCGGTATTAATTTCTTCCACAGAGCAGCAATCCCTTCCATTTTATATTTTTTAGAAATTCGGATAGTCCAGCATGAATGAAAGTACAGCAATATTAGCAGCAGCTTCAACACACGGAACAGCTCTAGGCACAATACATGGATCATGCCTGCCTTTTATTTTTATAACATCATTTGTAAGTGAACTGTAATCAACAGTTTCCTGAGGCTGTGCAATTGATGGAGTAGGTTTGAAGGCTGTCCTGAATACAATAGGCATACCGGATGAAATTCCGCCTAAAATTCCGCCATGATTATTTGTTTTTGTAAGAACATGACCATGGTCATCAACATAAAACTCATCATTATTCTGACTTCCAAGCATAGACGCTACCTGAAATCCCGCACCAAATTCAATACCCTTTACAGCAGGAATACCAAATACAAGCTGAGAAATGCTGTTTTCAATTCCCTCAAACATTGGAGAACCTATACCTGCCGGAACATTGATGACCGCACATTCAATAATACCGCCAAGACTATCAAGGCATTCTCTTGCATAAGCGATATCATTATACATTGCCTCACCTTTTTTATCACTAATGGCAGGAAATTTTTTATGTCTAAGAGCAATAATTTCATCTCTTGTAATATGACAAGGGTCAAACTTTTTATCTTTTATATTATGGATCTGCTGAATATGAGCACCCGTATAAATCCCTCTGCGTTCAAGTATCTGACCGCAGATAGCACCTGCAAAAACCAGCGGAGCTGTAAGTCGACCGGAAAAATGCCCGCCGCCGCGAACATCGTTAAAACCTTTATA
>CASFZT010000263.1 GCA_949299215.1 uncultured Ruminococcus sp. | reverse complement strand
TTCGGAGGAAAGAATAACACCGTAACGCTGAAGGTGACCGAACAGGTAGTGTCGGAGGGCGAGGCCTTGTGTTCAAGTTTCTCGCCATCTGGCGCACCAAAAAAATCTCTTTTGTTTTTGCAAAAGAGATTTTTTGTTTTTTTATTGTAAAATAACGGATGTCGGAATATACGGTATCCGTTATTTTTTTGCCTGTTGATTTTTTGTGCCGTTATGATATACTTATATCAAATAGTACGAGGAGGTATATTTTATGCTTACAATAAAAGATGATTTCTATATGAACGGGAAACCGTTTAAGATAATATCGGGAGCAATACATTATTTCAGAACAGTACCCGAATATTGGAGGGACAGACTTGAAAAGCTTGTGAACATGGGCTGTAATACCGTGGAAACCTATATCCCATGGAATTTTCATCAGCCGTCAAGGGATAAGTTCTTGTGGGACGGTATGCATGATGTGTGCAGGTTTATAGAAACTGCGGCGGAGATAGGATTGTATATGATAATACGTCCGTCACCTTATATATGTGCGGAATGGGAGTTCGGAGGATTGCCTGCATGGCTTCTGAAAGATAAGAATATGAAGCTGCGCTGCTGTTATGAGCCGTATCTTGAAGCGGTAATGGAGTATTATAAAGTGCTTATGCCAAAGCTTGCTCCGTATCAGGCGGACATAGGCGGAAATATCATTCTCATTCAGATAGAAAACGAGTATGGCTATTATGGCAATGATACGAAATATCTTGAATTTCTGCGTGATACAATGAGAGAGTATGGAATAACCGTGCCTTTTGTTACGTCTGACGGTCCGTGGAAAGAGTCCGTCTTTAAATCGGGATATGTTGACGGCGCTTTGCAGACAGGAAATTTCGGTTCGGCGGTTGAGTGGCAGTTCGGTCGGATGAAAAAGTATATCGGGGATGATAAACCGCTTATGTGTATGGAGTTCTGGAACGGCTGGTTTGACGCATGGGGCGAGGAGCATCATAAAACGGAACCGGAAAAAGCGGCGGCAGAGCTTGAAGAGATATTAAAGCGAGGAAGCGTTAATTTCTATATGTTTGAGGGTGGAACGAATTTTGGTTTTATGAGTGGAAGAAATTCGGGAAAACCGACAGCAGACGTTACTTCATATGATTATGACGCACCACTTACGGAGGACGGACAGATAACCGAAAAATACCGTCTGTTTAAGAAAGTGATATCAAAATATTCCGATGTATCGGAAATACCATTGTCTGAGGGAATAAAGCGTAAGGAATACGGCAGGATAAGCTGTTCGGGCAGAATGGACTTGTTTTCCGTGCTTGACAAGCTCTCCGATGCGGTAAAGTCCGTTTATCCGTTGACAATGGAGGAAATAGGACAGAATTACGGATATATTCTTTATCGCATAAAGCTTGCCGATAATGAAAAAGTAAAGGAGCTGCAGCTTGAGGATGCAGCCGACAGAGTGCAGTGCTATTGCGGCGGAAAATATCTTTGTACGGTACAGGACGGGGATATCGGAAATAAGTTTGAATTTGAGGAAGAGTATTGCGGTGCGGTAGATTGTCTGTGCGAAAATATCGGCAGAGAGAATTTCGGGACAAATCTTGAAAATCAGCGCAAGGGAATTTCGGGAGGCGTCCGTGTAAATGACCGCCGATGTTTTGGTTTTGAGATATATCCGCTTCCTTTTGATGAGGAGCAGGTAGGAAAGATAGACTTTACCGAAGGTTTTTCGGAAAATGTACCTGCGTTTTATAAATTTGAGCTTGATGTCAGTGAGGTGTGCGATACATTTATTGATACATCAGGCTTTGGAAAGGGCTGTATATTTGTAAATGGATTTAATATAGGACGCTTCTGGGAAATTGGACCTCAGAAACGTCTGTATATCCCTGCGCCGCTTCTGAAAAAAGGAAGAAATACCATTATACTTTTTGAAACAGAGGGCAAGGCATCGGACGAGATATATCTTTATGCCGAAAGTAAGCTTGGATAAAAGAGAGTCCTACGGTGAAATGTCAATAGGCAAAAAAGAGAAAAAGCAATGATATTTTTGTAAAAAGAGACAAAAAGAGTAACTCCCAATAAAGCCTGCCATCA
>CASFZT010000262.1 GCA_949299215.1 uncultured Ruminococcus sp. | reverse complement strand
TTTTATGGGTATTGAACACTACAATTTTGAGTATGTTACACCGGAAATTGAAGAATTTGCAAAGCTCTGTATCAAAAACGGTAATATTGACCCTTCTCTTTATCAGAAATACGATGTAAAACGCGGATTGCGAGATATAAACGGACAAGGCGTTCTTGCCGGTCTTACCGAAATTTCGGAAATTGTATCATATAAAGATGTTGACGGCGAAAAAGTTCCCTGTGACGGTGAACTTTACTACCGTGGATATAATGTAAATGATATTGTGGCAGGATTTGCCGGAAACCGACGCTTTGGATTTGAAGAGGTAACATATCTTCTGCTTTTCGGAGAGCTTCCTACCGACAAACAGCTTGATAAATTCAAGGCGCTTCTTGCGGATTACAGAAAGCTTCCTACCACATTTGTACGTGATATTATCATGAAATCTCCCAGTGAAGATGTAATGAACGGACTTGCAAGAGGTGTTCTGACGCTTTATTCTTATGATGATTGTCCGAACGACCTATCCGTCCCGAATGTACTCCGCCAGTCACTTGAGCTTATTGCACTCTTCCCTCTTATTGCCGTTTACAGTTATCAGGCAAAGCATTATTATATTGACGGTGGAAGCTTCTTTATCCATCAGCCTGTTACCGAATATTCCACAGCAGAAAATATTCTGCATATGCTCCGCCCCGACAGCAGCTTCACAACTCTTGAAGCAAGTCTGCTTGATCTTGCACTTGTTCTCCATGCAGAACACGGCGGCGGTAACAATTCATCCTTTACAACTCATGTTGTAACCTCATCAGGCACGGACACATATTCTGCAATCACTGCGGCGTTATCCTCACTCAAGGGTCCAAAGCACGGCGGTGCCAACATCAAAGTTTCTCTTATGTTTGAGGATATGAAACGCTCCATTTCTGACTGGAAGGATGAGGATGCGGTAAGAGATTATCTTACAAAGCTCCTTCATAAGGAAGCTTTTGATAAAGCCGGTCTTATTTACGGCATGGGACACGCTGTTTACTCTATTTCCGACCCGCGTGCCAAACTATTCCGTTCTGCCGTAAAGAAGCTTTCCGTTGAAAAACATCGTCAGGATGAATTTGAGCTTTACAGTGCTATTGAACGTATTGCTCCCGAGGTTATTGCAAAGGAACGCAAGATCTACAAGGGTGTTTCGGCAAACATCGACTTTTACAGTGGATTTGCATATAATATGCTTAATCTTCCGCCCGAGCTTTATACTCCCATATTTGCAATTTCAAGAATTTCCGGCTGGTCTGCTCACCGTATTGAAGAAATTGTAAACGCCGGAAAGATAATCCGTCCCGCATACAAAAGTGTAAGTGACAGAAAAGAATATATCAACCACAAAGACAGAGTATAAAAATTACGTGTATTTAAAGTTACCAGCTTTAAATACACGTTTTTTAATGCCATTCAAAAATTAATTATACCTAAATGCTCCAAAAGTATCTTAGTACCTATAAGAACAAGAATAATTCCTCCTGCAAGCTCAGCTTTGTTTTTATATTTACTGCCGAATTTATTTCCGATAAATACTCCTATGAGCGAAAGCATAAACGTTGTAACGCCTATTATCAAAACACCAGTCCATATATTCACGCGCAAAAACGCAAATGTAATACCTACCGCAAGCGCATCTATACTTGTTGCGACTGCAAGGATAAAAAGTTCTTTAATATCAAGCTTATCCGACTCCGATTCATCTTCTTCATCATTATCCTTTAGCGCTTCAAAAATCATCTTTCCTCCTATAAAACCAAGAAGAAGAAACGCTATCCAATGATCAAACCGAGTGATATATTTTTCAAAATTAACTCCGAGAAAATAGCCTATTAACGGCATCAACGCTTGAAATCCGCCAAAAAACAATGCTATTACCGCAGAATGAGCATAATTGATCTTATTTTTCATATTCAGTCCCTTACATACAGATGTCGCAAAAGCATCCATTGAAAGACCTATTCCTATAAACAAAAACTCCAAAAATCCCATAACACTTTACCATCCTTGACATATTTATAACTTAGGCAAGATGTCCCCCGCCTCTAAGGCGGCGGGTTCCATATTAAGTTTCAGTTGGGG
>CASFZT010000261.1 GCA_949299215.1 uncultured Ruminococcus sp. | reverse complement strand
GCTGTGGTGGTCATCACCGACTAAAAAGCGATATAACCGGCTGTTGCCGACAGAAAGGAAACCACCACTTCCGATCTGTCGGCTATTTTTTTTAGGAGGGGTTTGCGTGAAAGACTTATTAGGATTTGTTGGCGTTGTAGGGATAATGCTAATGGGAGGAATGGAAAGCGGTAATTTATTTGCGGCATTTTTTATTAACATTCTGTGTCTGGTTTTAATCTTTATCTGCGTGTTTGGAGGAAAAAAACATGAAAAGTTATATCAGGTTGAGCAGGAGAGAAAAAACAGAAGTTAGAAACGAAATACAGCAAGTTATAGAATCTATGAGGTATTCGATAACCAGAAGAATTTTTAAAATATTTGCCTATGAATTGAATAGAATGTATGGTTTTGGAAAAAGCAGAATAGAAAATTTAATGTTAGGAGTACAGGATTTATCTGAGTTATCGGGAACAGACGAAGAGTTCTGGTATCATTTAGATACAGTTTTACAGAAAGAAATTGGATTGAATTTTGAAAGGGAAGAGAAATGAACACTAAAATATTTTTGTATAAACAAATAAAGAAATCGGAATTTGCTTTAGAAAATGCAAAATTGAGAACAGGTGTAACAGAAGAAGAAATCAAAAATTTACAAAATAAAATTGATTGCCTGAAAGATGCGTTTCATGCAGTGATGTATAGGGAAGGACAGGTGAAATAAATGAGAAAGATAAGCCCGGAAGAACTGAGAAACATTTTGGAGTCCCACAAGAAATGGCTAGCAGGAGAAGGCGGTAAAAGAGCAGACCTGAGAAATGCCGACCTGAGCGGAGCAAACCTGAGAAATGTTAATAAGCTTAAAGAAATAAAAATTCGTGCGGAAAAGCTTTTGACGGATTTCTTTGATAAATATGAGCTTTGCGGAGTTTCGGGTATTCCCGATATGATGAGAAGCTATGATGCCGTTCGGACGACGTCGGCGGTAGCAGACGCAATGAAGCTTTCTGCCGAAAGATACGGCAACAGAGGATCGTGTATGACAGATAACAATGCGGATATTGCCGACAGGCATGAGGATGAAAACTGTGTTGTTATGACATACATTGAAAACGGTGTGACAAATTCATATGTAAGACCGGCAAGGAGCATACCCGAGCGTGACGGCTGGTTTGAAACGGTATGGGCGGATTATAAGGAAAGAACAGGAAAATAAAGGCACTATGATTGCGGAGTATATGGAATGAAAAAATTATTTACTGCGGATATGCTGGCAAAAGCGGCTATAATAGCGGCGGTTTACTGTGCACTTACGATTGCGCTGCCTATGCTTAGTTACGGTCTTGTACAAATAAGGTTTGCCGAAATGCTTACGGTACTGCCGTGCTATACGGTGGCGGCAATACCGGGACTTTTTGTCGGATGTGCGCTTGCAAATCTTATAGGACTCACATTCGGAGTTACGGGAGCGCTTGATATTTTTATAGGCAGTGCGGCAACGCTGATTGCGGCAGTGCTTACATATAAATTGAGAAAAAGACGTCTGCTGGCACTGATTCCGCCGGTAGCGGTAAATGCGATACTAGTGGGAGCGGAGCTTACGCTTGTTTCGGATGTGCCGTTCTATATAAATGCACTGTGTGTGGCGGCAGGAGAATTTGCGGCGTGCTATCTGCTTGGCTATACGGTATCGCTTGTGCTGGATAAATATATTAAAAAGATACTGTAAGAGGATACGGTGTCGGTTAAGACTTGCGGTTAAATTGTTTTATGTAATATATACTTTGCGGACGTAACATAATATCGGAATCGTAAGGTTAAAGATCATGGATGAAAATGAATTTAAATCTACAAAAGATAAAAATATTGTTGACGAACCTCACACGGGACACAGAGAAAGGCTGAAATATAAAATTGAAACGGCAGGATTGGATCATCTTGCACCGCATGAGGTTCTTGAATACATTTTGTTTTATTGCATACCGAGAAAAGATACGAATGAGCTTGCGCATGAGTTGATAAAAAAGTTCGGATCACTATCGGGAGTTCTTGAAGCAGGAGCAAGTGAATTGGAAAAGATAAACGGAATAAGCCATTCTACTGCAATGTTTCTGTCTTCTATTCCTAATGTTTCGAGATATTACCTTAAAGA
>CASFZT010000260.1 GCA_949299215.1 uncultured Ruminococcus sp. | reverse complement strand
AAGAATATGCACGGGTGCAAGAGGATTAATATCCTTAAATGCAAGTACCTTATCATCTTCATAAACCTTAGTGCTTGGAATTTCTCCGGCAACTATCTTACAAAAAATACAGTCCATTTTAAACCCTCCGACACTTTATTTTAAAAATTCTTTTACTGTTTCATTTAATACAGCAGCAGCTTCGTCAAGCTTTGAAACATCTCCTATACCTGCCATTGCATTATCCGGACGTCCGCCGCCCTTACCGCCTGTTACCGCAGAAACCTTCTGCACGATCTTTCCTGCATGAGCACCTGCTGCAACAGCGCCTTTACCGCAAACGCAAAGCATAGAACCTGCTGTACCATTCACAGATGCCAAAACAGCAATAATATCAGGTGCCTTATCCTTTATCTGGTCGCCCATTGTCTTAAGTACATCGGGCTTTACATTATCAAACCTTGCAAAGGATATCTTACAGCCGTTATACTCGGCAGCATTTGCAAATACCGCATCAAGCTGTGTAGAAGCAATCTTTGAATTAAGCTCCGCTACCTGCTTTTCAAGTGCTTTGATCTCGGCAGAAGCAGCCGTACAGCGTGACACAAGTTCATTCGGATTAACTGCTTTGATAGCCGCAGCAGACTTTGTTATAATATCTGCATAGCCGTCAAGCATATCCAAAACGCCATTGCCCGTAACAGCCTCAATACGCCTTACACCGGCAGCAACGGAATTTTCGGAAACTATCTTAAACAGACCTATATTTGCGGTATTCTTCACATGAGTACCGCCGCAAAATTCCATTGATACATCCGGCACACTTACTACTCTTACGATATTTCCGTACTTTTCGCCGAACAAAGCCATTGCTCCAAGCTTTTTAGCCTCCTCAATAGGCATTTCCTTTATATCAAGCTCAATGGCATTGAGTATATCTTCATTTACAAGCTTTTCAATCTCGGCAAGTTCCTCCGGTGTAACTGCGCTGAAATGAGCAAAGTCAAATCTCATTCTGTCTGCATTTACAAGCTGACCTGCCTGATGAACATGATCGCCAAGAACCTGTCTAAGTGCAGCCTGCAAAAGATGTGCAGCGGTATGGTTTCTTGCAGTAGCCATACGTGAAGCTTTATCGACCTTAGCGGTAACAGACATACCTGTTGTAAACCCACCTTCCGTAACGTCACAATGACATACAAACTGACCGCCCGTAAGCTTTTGAGTATCAAGGACTTCCATAACATTACCGTTGCATTCGATAACGCCCTTATCTCCTGCCTGTCCGCCGCTTTCAGCATAAAACGGAGTCGTTTCCAGCAAAACAGTTACTCTGTCGCCCTCTTCACATATATCAGCCGAATCGCCGTCCTTAACCATTGCGAGAATCTTTGTATTCTCCTCAAGATTTACATATCCCGTAAACTTCGTAGTAAACTGTGTAAGAACACTTGCTGTTGCATCATCCCAGCCGCCGTTGAGCTTTCTGTTTTCACGAGCGGTCTGTTTCTGTATCTTCATGCACTCATGGAATCCTTCTTCATCAACAGAAATACCCTTTTCTGCGCATATCTCCTTTGTAAGATCAAGCGGAAAACCGTAAGTATCGTGAAGCTTAAATACTTCTTCACCGCCAAGGACTTTATCTCCGCCCTTAGCTTCAATATCAGAAATATACTGATCAAGTATCTGAGAGCCGTTATCAATTGTCTTTGCAAAAGCTTCTTCTTCTTTTCTTATAACCTTCTTGATATATTCTCTCTTGGAATCAAGTTCGGGATATGCCGATTTATTTTCATTGATAACAGTATCAACCACTTCGTAAAGGAAAGGTCTTTCTGTTCCCAAAAGTCTGCCGTGTCTTGCGGCACGTCTTAACAGACGGCGGAGCACATATCCTCTGCCTTCATTTGAAGGAAGAACACCATCGCCAACCATAAATGTTGTGCTTCTGATATGGTCTGTAATTACTCGGATAGAAATATCGTCCTTTTCATTTTCCTTATAATGCTTATTTGTTATTTCGGAAATTTTCTTCATGATATTCTGAACGGTATCGACCTCAAAAAGGTTGTCAACGTCCTGCATTACACAAGCCAGACGCTCAAGTCCCATACCCGTATCAATATTCTTTGTAGAAAGCTGAGAATAATTTCCGTG
>CASFZT010000259.1 GCA_949299215.1 uncultured Ruminococcus sp. | reverse complement strand
TTCGTTTCCGTATTCGTTTTTTCTTGCCAGCGAGATGAATACATTCTCCGCATACGGTTCAAGTTCCATGTATGGGGCAACGATGGTGTTGCCGTCAAACTTGTATTTCAATACTTTTGCTTTCATATTTCTATTCTGTTTTTCTGTCGGTACATATTTCATCTATTATCTCATTCTCTTTTCTCTCACCTTTGAGGAAGGCAAGCAGCCGCCCGAAAAAGAACGGGGCTTGGTCTGTCCCCAGCTGTGAGCTTTCCCCGTTCCGGGTGGCGCATATTGCAAACCGTCCCAGTCCGAGACTGTCCTGTGGAGGTACGATATGGAATGACAGGTTTCCCGTACCGTTGATATGAAGCCCGCCACGGTAGGTGTAGAATGTCTTTGCGGTTCTTCTGTCCGTATCAATGTCCACCCGGCTGTAGCCTGTTTTTTCCAGCTGCTCAATTATTTTCCGGACGGATATTTCCATGTCTGTACAACAGTTCGTCCAGTCCATGTTTGCCAGCACCGCCTCATAACGGTCATAAACCGTGTTGAACTGCTTCTGATATTCTTCAAGAAAATTTCCTTCGTCATCGCACATATCTTCAAGCGCAATGCCGCTTCTTTTCACGAGGGCGATATCCGCCAGTCCGCATACCGTTTCGATAAGCAGCGACCGTTCCATATCCCCGTTTTTCCCTATCCCGAATATTTTCATCCGGCAATACCGGAACATGGCAACCCGTGTCGACATGTCAAGGTCTTTCCATACATCGATATTTTCCTGTACATATAGCTTTTTTCTGATTTCTTCCGGCAACGAGTACCACCATTTGTTCAAATTTTCCGTATCCATAAATTTTGATTTAAGTTGTTTTAAAATTTTTGCGGACTGAAAATATTAAATAGGGGTGTTTTTATGAAAAAAGTTATCAGTCTATTATTATCACTTACTTTGATTTTCTCAGTCGGCATGCCCTGTACTCTGGTAAATGCCGCAGAAAGCATCAATATATATTATAAAGATGCGGAGATTACATAAACAATGCACATCACCGAATACGATTCTGCACAGCTCGTGGCTCATTCGGAGTCGGAATTTCCGGCAGGCTCGACTGTTGAGTGGGAAAGCAATATGCCTTTGCTTGCGGATGTTGACGAAACAGGTAAGGTAACTGCGTATGATTATTCAAAGGCTGCCGTCATCAAATATTGGCTTGATAATGAGGTTCGCCCAACTCCACTCATTGGTAATGCAACCGCAGACGCTATTGAAAAGGCTTTTGCAAAGGCGGGTATCGACCTTAACGACAGTAATCTCAATACCGACTTGGTTGTTGCGATTGTAAAGGGCATTAACCAAACCATGGGTGAAGCTCTCGAAAAAATGCTTAATAATATGACAATCACAATCACTGCTCGTCTTGTCAATGAAAGCGGAAAGGTTCTTGCTTCCGATAAGGCAGAGGTTGCGGTTGACCAAAGTTTGGCAGGTAATATATGGCCTACGGGTGTTCATATCACAAACAAAAAGACTGTTCCAAAAACCGTTGCTGTCGGCAAGCAGGTGCAAATGTACGGTGCCGTAACTCCTGTTCGACTTAAGCAAAGTGTTAAATGGAGCGTCGGCAAGGCTCTTGATACCGAGTCAAGGAAGCACGCAACAATTACCTCCGACGGTCTTGTAACTTTTACTTCTCCGGGTACTGTTTATATTCGTGCAAATCCGGACAACGCTCTTTATTCTGCGGTTACAGATACCGTTGAATTTAAGGTTGTTTCTCGTGAAGAACTTCCTGTTACCGACTTTTCAATCGGCGGAACTCTTGAAATAAAAGAGGGCGAAACTTCTCAACTCACTATCGAAAATGTTTCTCCTGCCGGTGCATACACAGGCGATGTAAAGTGGGAATGTTCGGATACGTCAGCCGCTGTCATTACTCAAGGCGGTGTTGTTACTGCTCTTGATGCAGGTCAAGGTTTGCAGGTATCAAAAACTGTAACCATCACGGCAACTATTGACGGCGTTTCAAAAACGGCGTCGCTAAAAATTAACAGAAATATTATCGGCGACAAAATCAACAGCGTTGAGATCAACGGATATGAGAACATTGCGCTTAACGAAACAAATAAATATACTGCCGATGTGACTCCTGTACGACTTAACACAAATACAGGCGTTGCGCGTCAGTG
>CASFZT010000258.1 GCA_949299215.1 uncultured Ruminococcus sp. | reverse complement strand
CAGATAATAAAAATTCTTTGCGTTTATCTTCGGAAAGGTGAACAAATACCTTTTTAAAATAAGTATTTAACCATATATCCTCTCTTGTGATAACAGCTGTCGGTGTTTGTGATGATGCATAAAATTTTTTGATGATATCTTCTGCTTTTAACATTATCAGAGTATCCTTTCGGTAAAAAATTCAAGACAATACCACATT
Organism: uncultured Ruminococcus sp.; assembly: GCA_949299215.1. GTDB lineage: Bacteria > Bacillota > Clostridia > Oscillospirales > Ruminococcaceae > UMGS363. The sequence continues at coordinate 2,006 of CASFZT010000258.1, read as the reverse complement.
ATATCCGTGTTTTGAAGTATTGCCTTGAAATATTATAACATATTAAAATTACCTTTTTAAGAATTATTTGGTATGATTATATGACAAATTAATCGGTGAGAAATCCTCGTAATTTCATGAGAAGCTTCTTTTCACGCCGTGATACCTGTACCTGAGTCATTTGAAGCAGTTTTGCTGTTTGGCTTTGGGTCATATCCTTGAAATATCGCAGATATAAGAGCTTGCGGTCGTTTTCATAAAGAATTTAAATAGCCTGCCGCAGCGAAAGAATATCGTTCATTTCATTGTCTGGTGCTTCAACTGCAATGTCGATCTGTATATCTTCACCGTCGCTGTTTGAACTTGTAAGTGATATAGGCGGCATACTCACTTCAAGAGCTTCGATTATATCCTCGGAGTTTTCTCCCGAAATTGCACATAGCTCACTTATTGTTGGTTCACGTCCGTGTTCAAGCTGAAATTTGTCTTTAAGACGTGTTATGCGCATGGATAATTCACGCATACTTCGGCTAACCTTTATGGCACCTCCGTCACGAAAAAGACGCTTTATTTCTCCGAGGATGACCGGTACGGCATATGTTGAAAATTTAACACCACGTTCCGTATCAAAAGCATCTGCCGCTTTTATAAGACCTATGCTTCCGGCGCTGCATAGATCCTCATATTCAATTCCGCGATTTTTGAAACGATTTGCACATAAATGTACAAGCCCCATGTTTTCTTCAATAAACCGTTCCGATCTAAGACCGTTCATATAATAAAATACACTCCCTACGGCTTGTTATGTACAGAGTTAAGCTGCTTGCGCATGGTTACTGTTGTGCCTTTGCCGAGAACACTTTTTACAGATATTTTGTCCATGAAGGACTCCATAACAGCAAACCCCAGTCCAGCGCGTTCTTCCTCCGGAGCGCTTGTGTAAAGAGGAGTCATGGCTTGCTTTATGTTTTCTATGCCGCAGCCTTGGTCGCGTATTTTTATTTTTATAGTATTGTTTTCATATGCCGTGGCTGTAAGCTCGATTTTTCCTTTTGTATTGCGGTATCCGTGTACGATTGCATTGGTAACTGCTTCGGAAACGGCGGTCTTTATTTCGGCAATTTCGGTTACGGTAGGGTCAAGTCCGGATACAAATGATGTTATACAGGTTCGTGCAAAGCTTTCATTGCAGCTTTCCGAGGGGAAGATTACTTTTATTTCATTTATAATTTTCATATCAGCTTAGACCTTCTTTCTTATTTTATGGTCACAAATTTGTCTATTCCTGCAAGATACATTACCTTGCCAATATGCGAGGGTGCGTTTTGGACAGTGATATTGCCGCCGTACAGTTTGACATATTTTAATCTTCCCATTACAAGCCCAATTCCCGAGCTGTCCATGAATGTCACTTCTGTAAAATCAAGAATAAGATGCTGTGGGTGATGCTTGTCTATTTCAGAGTCGATCTTTAGTCTGATTTTTACGGTGCTGTGATGGTCGATCTCACCTTTAAGCTTTGCGGTAAGGGTGGTGCCGTTAATTTCGATTTCTACGTCCATTTTGTTCACTCCTTGATTTAAATCATAGATATATTTTACAATGATGCTTGTGTAAATATTTGTCAATATAATGTTTCAAATAATACTTTGCAGATAAAAAATATATATTTTAGGATATTAATAAAAAAAGCTTTTATTTTTATAAGGAATATGATATAATTTAAACTATATATGTTTGTGTGTGATTTAAAGGAGATTTTATTTATGAATGATCGTTCTGTTCTTTTTAATGATAATTGGAAGTTTAAGCTTTTTCCCGTTGATACTGGCTATGAAACGGCAAGTAATGCGGATTTTACTGAAAATGTTGAGGTGCCGCATGACTGGCTTATATATGATACCGAAAATTTATATAAAAGCGGTGAAGGCTGGTATAAAAAAGTATTTACACTTCCAAAATTGGAAAATAAAAAATGCTTTGTTGAGTTTGAAGGCGTTTATATGGACAGCACTGTCTATGTAAAC
>CASFZT010000257.1 GCA_949299215.1 uncultured Ruminococcus sp. | reverse complement strand
CCGAGCAATTCTTTTATTTTTTCTGGAGAAGCGGATGTTGCAATATCGTAATCCTTAGGCTCTTTTCCAAGCAAAGAATCTCTTACACAACCGCCGACAATATATGCTTCATAACCGCCATCTTCAATAACCCGGATAACACGCTCAATATTTTTCGGAATATATATATCCATTTTCAAAAATTCCTCCTGCACCACAGCATAGCATCATCAAATTAACATAATTTCACATTCAGCATTCTGAATTTTTATAAACACGTCTGCAAATAATAGCTACTGCGGCAGACCTTCACAGTCTCACGCATATCATAATAAAAAGTAATGTAAAAGGAGATAAAATTATGACAAAGAATCCAAGTATTCATTGTGATGTTTCATCATGCAAATACAACCTTACAGGCGAGCATTACTGTTCACTCGAATCCATCAAGATCGGCACACATGAGCCTAACCCTTCCGTTTGCGAATGTGTAGACTGCGAATCCTTCGTTAAGAAGAGCACTACCTGATAAGAACGCAAAATAATTTACGGGAATATCAGAACGCAGGAATCACATCTCCTGCGTTCTTTTTCGTACATCTATTACTCAGCCACAAGTTCAAATCTCGGCTTAACACAACCATGATCATCTACATTTTCAAGGAACATATCAAGCGGACGCACCCATACATCGGGCTTGCCGTCAAGCGACATATACACTGCGATATTATCACAGGTTTCATGGTCCTTAGCAACATTAAGCAGCACATAATTTCCGCCCTTGAAATGTTTGTAATGACCGCCTATCACAGCTTTTCTGCCATCCGGAACGCCAATACCCTTAACTCCGTTGCCCTTATCCTTAGCAGGAGTTACACAGGATATTTTCTCCTCCACGCACAATTTTTCGGGTTCAACATCGGTGTTTTTTTCTTCAACGACCTCAGTTTTAATTTCTGACTTTGGGTCTTCCTTTACAGTAAGATCCTCGGCTGTAAATTCCTCAGTCGTGCTATGCAGTTCGGAATTTACAAGTATCATCGAAGAATTTTTAGCAACGGTAACCTCTGCTTTTCCGTTTCTCACTTCAAATTGCTTACCGCTCAATCTATCGGCAAGAATGCTATACTGTGTATCAAATCGGAATGTATAATCCCCGTCGCTTATATTCAATGCAACATAAACAACATCACCGTCTTTTTCACGCTTAAAGAGGAATGTCTGATTTTTAAGCTCAAGCTTTGCATAAGAGCCGCTCTGAACAGTAGGAATACTTTCACGCACAGCACCAAGCATTGCAATATGGTTCATGAGCATATCATTCGTCACATCTTCCAATTCTATACACGGACGTATAGCAAGGTCTGCATCAGAGCCTCTGCCCTTTTCGCCCTTTATTCCAAATTCACTTCCGTAATAAACAGACGGTACACCATACATCATATACATCAATGTATAGCAGCACTCCATATGCTCTTCGTTTCTGAGCACCGACGCAAGACGTACAACGTCATGATTATCGACAAAATTGTACATATACAAATTTCCATACTGTCCGAGCTGATATTCGATTGAATGTGCAATTTCAAAATAATTGCGGTCATTATGCGATGAATATATACCCTTATAGCACTGATAATTTGTAACGCAGTCAAACATCTCGGAATTTGCCCAATGAGCATAATTTCCGTGGATAATTTCGCCCATAAGCCAAAAATCGGGTTTCATCGAACGTGTAAATGAATGTATACGTCTGATAAAATCATCTGTAAGGCAATCTGCAGCATCAAATCGTATGCCATCTATATCCCACTCATCTATCCACATTTTAACTGCGGAAAACAAATACTCAACCACTTCATTATTATAAAGGTTAAGCTTTACAAGATCATAGCAATTATTCCAACCCTCATACCAGAATCCGTCATTGTAAGATGAATTTCCGCCAAAATTGAGGTTGCAGAACCAATCCTTATAGCGTGATGCCGATTTATTCGTACAAACATCTCTGAACATAGGATTATCGCGTCCGACATGATTGAAAACGCCGTCCAAAATCACACGGATACCGTTTTTATGCAATTCCCTGCATACATCGGCAAAATCATCATTTGTGCCAAGACGCGGGTCTATTTTTTTATAATCTATTGTGTCATAGCCATGCTTTACTGATTCAAAAACCGGTCCGAAATATATTGCGTTAAAATGCATCCTTTTAAAATGCGGTAT
>CASFZT010000256.1 GCA_949299215.1 uncultured Ruminococcus sp. | reverse complement strand
GTCTGCACTTTCCATGATACTCAGCCGGTACAAATATTGTCAATACGGCAATCGCAGCAGCTCCTTTGCAGGGCAGCCCTGCATTTTCATCTGGTTCTCGTTAAAGATATGAAAACCACTATCAGAAAAATATTGCTCCCAATAAGTATCAGCAGGTTTTCGGTTTTGATGTTTCCGTTTATAACAGGAAACATATAACCCATCCAGTTTATAGTTCTCCATAATGGAAACACCGCCACTTACTCCCTGTTTGGTTACAATGGGAATCCCCGCTTTGCATAAATCTTCGATGTCTCTGTTTATTGTCCGACGGGAAACCTCAAACTTTTCTGCCAGATAAGGCGCGGTAACCGTTTCTTTTTGCAGCAGCACGGATAAAATTCCAATCTGTCTGTCTATTTTCATGATTTCTCCTTTAACAACTCTTATGATACTACACAAAACACGACAACTGTATGTCATGTTTTAATTATACTTGCCAAAAATCCGCTCTTCCATAATTTAGTCGGTTCAACATTGTGTAAATTTACCTTCGGAAATAATGGTGTAGAATTCACCCACAATGTACTGGTAAAGCATCAGACAATGACTTGTGATTTTAACATACCTCTTTGGGGTATACGAAGCAAGCACATATTCAGCTAACTTTTCAAAGTGGTGTTCTCTTCTCATTTAATCCGAATAAACTTTTGCGCCAGCGCAAAAATAGCGGCAAGGATTTTGTCCCTGCCGCCCTAATTCGTTATGCTTGATTTCTGTCAAACCAAGATTTTGATTTTTCTACAATGTACGGAACTTTTACTTTAATATCCATACCAGATGTGTCTATCATTAAGTGATATGATTCCTTTGCACCCCACTTGCTGTCGCTTAGCATTTGGCGAGCAGACGAGCGAGCTTTATCAATTCTCTCCATTTGTTCTAAAATGGTTTTCTCCGTTTCGCCGCTTTCTGCTCTTTCAAGGCAACGGCGAAGTTTAGATTCTTTATCGGCATAAACAAATATGCTAAACGGCGCCATATCCTGCAAAATAATATCCGCTTGACAGCCGACAATTACGCAATCGCCTTCTGCCGCTAAGCGCCGGATTACATTCTGCATTTCGCCCAAAACAGCACCTGCATTGTTATCATAATAGATAGGTGTCGATAAGGTTCTTCCAATCGTAGCAGGGTAAATGCTGCGAATATCGGACTGCGTGATATGCTCCACCTTGTCGGGAGTTATGCCCTGCAAAGCAGCAACCTCGTGTATAATTTCCTTGTCATAGCAAGGAACACCCAAAGCATCGGCAAGCCGCTTGCCAAGCTCTCTGCCGCCGCTTCCGAACTCTCTGCCAACGGTGATAATTCTGTTTTTCGGCAGCTCCGCTCTGTCTGTTTCGGGAAGTGCTTTTGTGTATTTTCGCATCATAACGATTACATACAAAAATACCAACAGTTCGGTTATCGGCATAGCGTACCAAAGAGCATTGGGAGAGATTGAAGGCAGTAGCATAATAAATGCTCCGCTGATTACTGCACCTCTTGCTACCGAAACCACAAAAGAGGCGGTCGGCTTTAATACTGATTGGAAGTAATAGGTTGAAAACACGTTGATAGGCAACAATATAAAGGATATACCGTATGTGCGTATAATTGCCGGTGCAATTTCCAAAACCGACTCTGTCGGTGTCATAAAGACTTTGACCAATACATTGGGAATTGCAAACATAAGGGCAGTCCACAGCACACCGAAAAATATAGAAGTAAATATTGCATACTTCAAGGTTTCACGGATACGACTTCCTTGCTTTGCACCAAAGTTCGTGGAAATAATCGGTTGCGAAGCCTGACCGACACTGTATGCACAGCATTGAACAACGGTACTGATATTGATGATAATACCGTAAACCGCCAGAGCGTCTGTTCCGAGATATTTCATAATCTGTCGGTTAAACAGCATTGTCATAATGCCCATTGCCACGTCAATAAAGAAAGTGGAGAAACCCGTTGCGGTTATTTTGCCAAGCATAGCGGGAAGTCCTATCGGCTTTTCAAAATATATTGTGCTTTTCTTGGTAAAGAAATGCGAAATCATAATAGCGAGGGACAAAAGTGAGCCAATAGCGGTGGCAAGTCCTGCACCGAATATCCCCATATCGCAAGTAAAAACAAAGAAATAATCGCCGAACACATTGAAAATACCGCCTGCTAAAACGCAGGCGGTCATCT
>CASFZT010000255.1 GCA_949299215.1 uncultured Ruminococcus sp. | reverse complement strand
GCAGCTTGCAAGCCAAGGAGATTTTACAGAGCATATTCTTGTGTTGACCATCATTGACTGGTGTATGCCTATGGTATTGAATGTAAGAGTAGGTGAATTGTCCTCCATATCAACTATATGTCCGAAAGGCACCAGACCAAGCTTTATAAGCGCCTGGAAGCCGTTGCAGATACCAAGCATAAGACCGTCACGGTTATCCATAAGGTCATGAACGGCGTCCTTGATGCGTGGGTTCCTGAAAAATGCGGTAATGAATTTACCTGAGCCATCCGGCTCGTCACCGCCGGAGAAACCGCCCGGGATCATGATTATCTGTGAATTTCTGATAGATTTTTCAATGTAGTTTACACTGTCTTCAAGATCAGCTGCAGAGAGATTTTTAATAACAACAATTTCCGGAACGGCACCTGCACGTTCAAAAACTCTTGCAGTATCATATTCACAGTTAGTACCGGGGAATACAGGTATAAGAACATGTGGCTTTGCAACCGAAACTGACGGACTTAACGTGTTTCTTTCTGTAAAAGCATATGCCTTTACAGATGTACTTTCTGTTTCAATGTTACAGGGGAATACAGGTTCTAAGCGATCCTCCCATTTTTTTTGCATAGCTACCATGTCAATGCAATAGCCTTTACAGTCTATTTTATACTCATCAATTGCAGTACCAATAACATTTTCAACTGTAAATGGATCTCCGTCCAATTCTATTACAAACGAACCGTATTTTGAATAGAAAAGAATGTCATCGGGGAGCTTTTTTTCGAATCTGAAGCCAATTCTGTTACCGAGTGACATCTTGGCAACCGCTTCTGCAACGCCGCCAAAACCTACTGCCCATACGGAAAGAGCAGTTCCATCGGCAATAAGCTTTTCAACCTTTTCAAAGCATTCTCTTACACTTGCGAATATGGGAAGATTATTTTCATCATATTCCGGAGTAATAAGGATAACCTTATTTCCTGCCTTTTTAAATTCGGGCGAGATTATTTTTTTGCTGTCGGCTGTTGAAACAGCAAATGAAACGAGAGTTGCGGGAACATCTATATTTTCAAATGTACCGGACATAGAGTCTTTACCGCCGATAGCACCGCATCCAAGCTCAAGCTGTGCCTTGAATGCACCGAGAAGTGCGGCAAAAGGTTTGCCCCAACGGGTGGGATTGTTCTGGGTGCGTTCAAAATATTCCTGGAATGTGAGCCAGCAGTGCTTGTAGCTTCCGCCTGCTGCAATAACCTTTGCAATTGACTCAATTACTGCGGAAATTGCTCCGTGGTATGGACTTTTGTCCGTGACGTAAGGGTTAAAGCCCCAACCCATGATAGAACAGGTATTTGTTTCGCCCTTGAGTACGGGAATCTTAGCAGCCATTGCCTGTGTGGGAGTAAGCTGATACGCACCGCCGAAAGGCATAAGTACAGTTCCTGCACCGATAGTAGAGTCAAAACGTTCAACAAGTCCCTTTTGTGAGCAGACATTGAGATTTGTCATAAGAGCTTCCCAACTGTCTGCACTGTCGGTATATGTTTTGATCTGATTTGTAACAGGAAGGGGAACTGCAACAGTAGTATGCTTTTCTGCGCCGTTTGAATTAAGAAATTCTCTTGAAAGATCTACTATAATCTTATCGTTCCATTTCATTTTAAGACGAGGTTCTTCCGTAACGACTGCAACAAGTGTAGCTTCAAGATTTTCTTTCTTGGCTTCGTTTATAAACTTTTCGGCATCGGATTTTCTTACAACAACAGCCATACGCTCCTGGCTTTCGGATATTGCAAGCTCTGTTCCGTCAAGACCGTCATATTTTTTTGGAACAGAGTTAAGGTCAATTACAAGCCCATCTGTAAGTTCGCCTATTGCTACCGATACACCGCCTGCGCCAAAGTCATTGCAGCGTTTTATCATACGTGTAACATCGGGGTTTCTGAACAAACGCTGGAGTTTTCTTTCAACAGCAGGATTACCTTTCTGAACCTCTGCACCGCAGCTTTCAAGAGATGCTTCGGTATGTGATTTTGAAGAACCCGTTGCACCGCCGCATCCGTCACGTCCCGTACGTCCGCCGAGAAGAATAACAACATCATCGGGTGATGGCACTTCACGTATAACATTTGCCTTTGGAGCTGCACCAAGTACAGCACCTATTTCAAGACGCTTTGCAACATATCCGAGATGATAAACCTCTGCAACATGACCGGTTGCAAGACCGATCTGATTACCATATGAGCT
>CASFZT010000254.1 GCA_949299215.1 uncultured Ruminococcus sp. | reverse complement strand
AATCTGTTGCTACTAGCTTCGGTGGTTCGAATCCACCCTCCTCCACCACCATTTACCTTGCAAGTAAGCTTGCAAGGTTTTTTTATGCAGATAAAAAATATAGCCTTTTAACAAAATGTATTCTCGTATGTTGATTATTTTAGTGCAATAACGGTAAATTTCAATAAGGGACTTGCCCCGTCATTATACCGCTTCGGAAATAGTATGGAGGAATAAATATGATAAGAGAAGATCTGAGAAATATTGCTATCATCGCCCACGTTGACCACGGCAAGACTACGCTTGTCGATGAAATGCTCAAGCAGGGCGGCGCATTCAGAGAAAATCAGGAAGTTGAAGACAGAGTTATGGACTCCAATGATATCGAACGTGAAAGAGGCATAACTATCCTTGCAAAAAACACATCCGTAAGCTACAACGGCGTTAAAATAAATATCATTGACACTCCGGGCCATGCTGATTTTGGCGGTGAAGTAGAGCGTGTGCTTAAAATGGTCGACGGTGTTGTTCTGCTCGTTGACGCTGCCGAGGGCTGTATGCCGCAGACCCGTTTTGTTCTTCAGAAGGCTCTTGAAATGGGTCTTAAAATCATTGTTGTCGTAAATAAGATTGATCGTCCCGACGCTCGTCTTGATGAAATAGGTGATGAAGTCCTCGAACTTCTTCTTGACCTTGACGCAAGCGATGAGCAGATTGAAAGCCCTGTACTTTTCTGCTCCGGACGTGCAGGTACTGCGTCTTTGAGCCAGTATGAAGAAGGCAGGGACCTTGTTCCGCTTTTCGAAACTATCCTCAGCCACATACCCGCTCCCGAGGGTGATCCCGACGCTCCGGTACAGATGCTCATTTCCTCCATCGACTACAACGACTATGTCGGCAGAACAGGCATAGGCAGAATTGAAAGAGGCACTCTCCGTGTAAACGAACAGGTAACTGTCGGCGACTACCACAGCAACAGAAAACCATATAACAGCAAAATCGTTACTATGTATCAGATAGAGGGACTTAACAAAGTACCGGTACAGGAAGCAAAGGTCGGCGACATCATATGGATATCCGGCATTGAGGACATAACCATCGGTGATACGCTCTGTGACACTGCAAATTTTGAACCTGTACCTTTTGTAAAGATATCCGAGCCTACCGTTGAGATGACTTTCTCCGTAAATGACAGTCCGTTTGCGGGACGTGATGGCAAATTTGTTACCTCCAGGCAGCTCCGTGAAAGACTTTTCAAGGAAATCCTGCGTGACGTATCGCTTCGTGTAAACGAAACAGAAAACACCGACTCATTCAGAGTATGCGGCAGAGGTGAAATGCACCTCTCCATTCTTATTGAAAATATGCGCCGTGAAGGCTATGAGCTTTCCGTATCCACTCCAAAGGTTCTTATGAAAGAAATAGACGGTGTTATAAACGAGCCTATTGAACGCCTTGTAATAGATGTTCCGGAGGAATTTGTAGGTGCTGTCATGGAAAAGCTGGGCGGAAGAAAAGCAGAGCTTCAGTCAATGCACCCGGCAGGCAGCCGTATGAAGATAGAATTTCTTATCCCGTCAAGAGGTCTTTTCGGATATAAGTCCGAATTTCTTACAGACACAAAAGGCGAGGGCGTTATGAGCTCCGTATTTGACAGCTATCAGCCGTACAAGGGCGATATACCGAGAAGAAACTCAGGCTCCCTTATCTGCTTTGAAACAGGCGAATCCGTTACCTACGGTCTGTACAATGCGCAGGAAAGAGGCACACTTTTTATTGGCGCAGGCGTTCCCGTATATGAGGGCATGATAATTGGCCAGTCGCCAAAGGCAGAGGACCTTGTTGTAAATGTATGCAAGAAAAAGCATCTCACAAACACACGTGCAAGCGGTTCGGACGATGCGCTTCGTCTTATTCCGCCGAAGGTTCTTTCCCTTGAGGACAGTCTTGAATTTATTGCGGACGATGAACTTCTTGAGATCACCCCCAAATCCATCAGAATAAGAAAGAGAATACTCGACAATTCGCTCCGTGCAAAAACAAGAGCAAAGCTTGGTCAGTAACTATTTTACAATAAATTCACAAAGCGAAATGCAATATATAGTATAATAAAAATAACGGACAAAATATTTACGGTATTTTGTCCGCTTTTTACTCCTATCGTATACGTTTGATATCACATAAAGGAGATGATCGTTATGACGTTTGAATATTGTCCGAAATGCGGCTCTGAGCTGTATATGAAAGTCTGCGGCGATGAAGGGGAAGTCCCTTACTGCG
>CASFZT010000253.1 GCA_949299215.1 uncultured Ruminococcus sp. | reverse complement strand
AAAGAATAAAATTCTTTCATTCAGAAAAGAGACATTCCTGAACGAGGAACTGCCGGAAATGTTCCGCACAATGAAAATTCTTGACATATCAGCACAGGAAATATCTGCACTCTACAAACAATTTCTGAAAGATAACAAATAAAAAAAAACACAAACTAATATCATTATTTAAAACAAATAAAACCATGAAACTAAAGAATTTTCTTTCAATACTTACAATCAGTGCCGTAACTTCTTTTACAGCCACATCTTGCATGATCAATACTGTAGCAAGCAAAAATGAAGCCACTTCTACATATGAAGTAAACACTTCATATAAATCATTAAAAGTGACAAATGCAATAAGAGTGGAGTACAGACACGATATTGACACACTTCAGATTATTGCAGACTCTTCTATTCTTTCCAAAATAAAAGTAAACTACGATAATGAAGGCATTGAAATTTATGCTTCGGATTTCAGAAGATCATACAGTGTCACTGCTATAGTGCCGGCAAGCAAAAATCTGAAATCCATTGAAATAGGAGGCGCCTCTTCATTTACTTCCGACGGAGAGATTAAGGCGGAAAAACTCGATATCGAAGTATCCGGAGCATCGCACTTTGATGCCAACATAGACTGTCAGTCTTTGGAAGTAAGTGTAAGCGGAGCATCATCTGCAGAAATAGGCGGAAAAGCTGTCAATGCCAATATAGAAGTGAGTGGAGCTTCAAAATTGTCATCAAACGGCGAGTATTTGAACACCGATTATGCCGATGTGGATCTAAGCGGAGCCAGCACAGCCGAAATAATATGTAATAAAAACATAACAGGAGAAGCATCGGGAGCATCAAAACTTTCGTTCAGAGGTGCAGCAAAGGCCGATGTATCAACAAGTGGAGCTTCAAAAGCAGTAAGAAAATAAAATCCAGAAAAAATGTCATCTAATGTTTTAAGGGGATTTATATGTATCCTCGTATGTCTTACTACCGCTACGGTGTTTGCACAAAAGCAGGGCGGTTTATATTCAGTGAAAGGAACTTTAGTTGACTCACTTCTTAACGAAAGCGAGCCATATGCCACTGTGAGAATATCAAGTGCGGCAAATCCTGACGAAAAAGTAAAACTTTCGGTCACCGACGAAAAGGGACGTTTCAACGAGAAACTGTCCGAGCCGGGCGACTACGTCATAACTCTCTCATCGGTAGGAAAGAATACCGTAAAAAGAAACTTTACATTAAGCACAAGCAAGAAATCTGTTGACCTCGGAACTATATTTACTTCCGAGGCAACGGAAATGCTTAAAGGTGTGGAAGTGGTGGCACAGAAACCTCTCGTAAAAGCCGAAATAGACAAAATAACCTACAGCATGGAGGATGACCCGGACTCAAAGACCAACACCACACTGGAAATGCTTAAGAAAGTACCTCTGGTGACTGTGGATGGAGAAGACAATATACAGGTGAACGGATCAAGCAGCTTCAAGGTACACGTAAACGGTAAGCCCAACACCCTGATGAGCAACAATCCGAAGGAGGTATTGAGAAGTATGCCTGCCAACAGCATAAAATCAATAGAGGTGATAACAGAACCGGGAGCGAAATACGATGCCGAAGGTATCGGAGGTATTCTGAACATCATCACTACGGATGCAAAGATGCAGGGATATAATGTCACACTTGGCGGAAGGGCAAGCAATCAAGGCTTTTCCGGATATGCATACGGTACTGTTCAGGTAGGTAAATTTACCGTATCCGGCAATTATTCGTACAACTATAACACACAGCCACGCAGTTACTTCAGTTCCGGACGCGAGGACTATACATCGGATACAAACAAGTATCTCAACAGTGAAGGTTCCTCAAAAAGCAACGGCAATTTCCAGTTCGGCAATCTGGAAGGTAGTTATGAGATTGACACATTGAACTTGATAACATTCTCCGCAAATATGTTCGGAGGTAACTTCAAGACCAACAGCAACTCGGAAAACCGCATGCTGAACAATATGGAAGAGTTGACATACCGATACAATACACTGAACAAATCCACAAGCGGTTTCGGTAATGTAGGCATCAACTTCGACTATCAGCATTCCTTCAAGACCAAAGGCGAATATCTTACCGTATCGTATAAATACAACGATTCTCCAAACAACAGCGAGTCAGCTACGGAATATATGGATATGGTAGATGTTCCTTTCTCACTTGAAAATCAGTATTTCGACAATGACGCACGCACTGCGGAACATACCGGACAGATAGACTACGTTAATCCTATAAACGACAAGC
>CASFZT010000252.1 GCA_949299215.1 uncultured Ruminococcus sp. | reverse complement strand
CCAATACATAATTGTCTAAGTATTTAATTTGTGCGGTTTGTTATTTCTTCAATTTTTCGGCAAAAATATAACAAATTATCTCACAAACAACTTTTATCCCAAAATATTTCTACTTTTTTCTCGTCTTGATTCATTTTACGCGAAAGTACGAACAAATAATCGGATAAACGGTTCATATAAGCCAATAACATGGGAGGAACTTCTACTTCTTCCGCCAAGCGAAGGATACGCCGTTCGGCACGCCGGCACACCGTCCGACACACATGGCACACCGCCGCTCCCCGGCTTCCACCGGGCAACACGAAGGCTTTCAAAGGGGAAAGTTTGGCGTCGACGCGGTCAATCTCTCGCTCTACTTCCTCCACCTGTACAAGGGTAATCACGCTCTCTTCCCTTAGCTGCACCCGCTCGCAATCGGTGGCCAGGCAGGAGCCTACGGCAAAAAGCCGGTGCTGCACCCGGCAAAGGAAGGCAAGGTCGTCCGCATCGGTCAGATAAGTCATAAGCAAGCCTATTTGAGCATTCAGTTCGTCCACCGTGCCGTATGCCTCCAAACGTACATGAGTTTTTGGCACCCGCGTACCTCCCACCAACGATGTGCGCCCGTCATCACCGGTTTTGGTGTATATCATACTTTTCTTCATCACTTATCTTATTTTTTAGTTAGCATATTCAGAAACAGACGATATAATTCTGTTTGTTCATCTTTTTATTAAAAAAGACAATACCCAAATCATAAAGGTCGAAGGTGACGCCCACCCGCTCGTCCTGCTGTATGTTTTGCCAAAGCATACGCATGTAAGGCGTATATCCGATTCCTTCCAGCACGAACATAGAAGTCTCGCAAGCATGGGGAGCGCAAAGTTCATACGCCACCAACGAAAACACGGGATCCTGATAATTGTGTATATAAAGGAAATCTACCGGAACATCCTTATCCAAGAACAAATCGTTCAGTTCACGTGTTCCGCTATAACGTGCCTTCAGGCATCCCGCCTTTAAGTAGAGCGAGGAAGCGGACAAGCGTCCGGCATCTATTATCGTCCGGGGATGGGCATAATTGACCAAGCGGAATAATAAACGCTTCACCTTAAGCGGCTCGTACAACCAATCAGCACACTCCTCTCCCGTCCTGTTCTTCTCCTCCGCACGCAAGTCGGTATATTTATAATATGGTGTCTTTTCATAAACGACCCGCGTGATGAAGTTGTAGGCGAAAGGCGAATGCACGCCATATCCCCGCCGGTGCCCAATGCGGCGCAACCAGACAAAAGGATGCACATAGTAGGGTAATAAACGCTGCTTCATGGTGCAAAGATAGTGCAAATCGAATGCTAAACAAACAAGCTCGCTTGAATTTGTTTAGCAGAGATGCAGCCTATCTTATCTAAAGATAATGCAAATGCTTCTATAACATACAATACAGAGGCCGTTTGTAAGTTATAAAATATCAATGTAATTGCCCGAAACCCATCCTCATCTTTTCGTAGCAGATACAAAAAGCAGCTTTTATATATTGTTTTATATACGAAAACTATTCAACTGGGAAATAATGCTTTATAACATATTAAAAAATCGGATATTTTTATTCATCGTATAGAAAAACTGCATACATTTGCGATATTAAAAGAAAAAAAGACCATGAAAAAGCAGACTGAAATTATTGATGTTCACATATCCGTGGATTGTGTCGTGATTGGTTTTGACGGAGAACAATTCCGAGTGCTTTTAGTGCGGCAGGTCGGCAAGCAGACGGACGGGGAATTTAATGATTGGAAATTGCCGGGAAGCCCTATTTACATGGACGAAGATTTGGATGATGCCGCCAAACGAGTGTTGACGGAGTTGACTGGACTGAAAAACATCCGGATGAATCAGTTTAAAGCATACGGCTCGAAAGAACGTACGGCAGATCCGCGTGATGTAATGTGGTTAGAGCATTTTCACCTGATTGAAGAAGGCAGAGTAGGACGGATTGTAACCGTGGCTTATCTTTCGTTATTAAAGATAGACCGACATAATAAGCAACTTACCACTACTTATGACGCCTGTTGGACCCCGGTATCAAAGGTCGGCCCTTTAGCTTTCGATCACAATCAGATTCTGAAAGACGCCTTGGAGGTTGTTCGCCATTATGTAGAGAGCTCTCCTGCGGTGATGTTCG
Organism: uncultured Ruminococcus sp.; assembly: GCA_949299215.1. GTDB lineage: Bacteria > Bacillota > Clostridia > Oscillospirales > Ruminococcaceae > UMGS363. The sequence goes on along the minus strand of CASFZT010000252.1, from coordinate 116 downwards.
ACCTCTTACCCCGAAAATTTACGGCATCCCAGCTTCGTGTGCTTTATCAACTTATATATAATAAGGAGTTCGATGTACGGAATTTCCATAAAAAGATAGCGTTGATGCCCTACGTG
>CASFZT010000251.1 GCA_949299215.1 uncultured Ruminococcus sp. | reverse complement strand
TATATTTGAAATTATTGCAAAAATTACAAAGGAACAGGGACTTGATAAGGACGGCTTCAGAGTTGTAACAAACTGTGGTGAAAACGGCTGTCAGAGTGTAAAGCATCTGCACTTCCATATTCTTGGCGGACGTAAGCTTGAAGTTATTATGGGCTAAAAAGGAACGCTGAATTAATATTTCGGAGGTCTTTCAAATGGTGCGAAAAATGGCATACATAGGTTTTTCCTATATGTTCGGATTGTTTTTCGCATCATTTTTTTATTGTAAACTTGCACTTGCAGCAGGTGCAGTGTATGCTTGTCTGCCAATATTGCTGTGGTGTCTTCCGATAAGAAAAAAGTATGTTACGGTTTTTGTATGCTGTATATGCTTCGGATTTGGAAATATTTATTATGCCTCATATGAGATATTGGTATATCAGAATGCCGTAAAGTATAACGGCTATACAGTTGAAATGATTGGCACACTTGAAGAGTATGACTATCAGGCGTCGGATATGGCGGTTTATGTTGTCAATGGGCTTATAAACGGTGAAACTAAAGTAAAGGTGCAGTGCTACGGGGCGGATAGATCATGTGAGATAGGTGATGTCATCTATATAAAAGGAAAAGCGTCTGTGCCGAAAAGCAGTTATGCCTTTGATTCGGAATGGTATCTGAAAGCCAAGGAAATATATCTTGATATGTCGTATCCCGATGAGATTAAGGTATTTTATGATAATAAACTGCCGGTTAAATGGACATTGATGCATTTCCGTGACAGTATTTACGATAAGATGGACAAGTATCTTTCGACAGATGAAAAATCAATAGTAAAAGCAATGCTGTTTGGAGATAAAAGCGGCATTGAAGATGAAACGAAAACCTTGCTGTATCGTGCCGGAATAGGACATATGATGGCAGTTTCAGGTACGCATTTGTCGGTGATATGTTCAATTATTTGGTTTTTACTTTCGTTTTTGCCGATAAATAAGTACGTCAGATTTATCTGTATGATAATACCTGCCTGCATTTTTGTTGTGCTGTCGGGTTCGTCTGTGTCGGTGATACGTTCGGCAATTATGATAGCACTTGTATATGGTGCGAATTTGTTTAACAGACGTGCAGATTGGTCAAATTCACTTGGCATTTCGGGAATATTGCTTACCGCAGGCTGTCCGTTTGTGATAAGAGATGCCTCGTTTTTGCTATCTATGGCAGGCGTTGTTGGAATATGCGGAGTTGCTCCTGCGGTGATTGAGTTCATTGAGAAAAAGTATATGCATATCTACTTTTTCGGCAGGTCTGTTGTTACTTCAATATGCGCTTCGGCAGTGATATTTCCGGTATCCTGCTTGTTTTTTGATGAGGTATCGGTAATTACACCGATATCAAATTTGATCTTGCTTCCGCTTTGTACGGTGATACTTGTCTGCGGAGTATTTTTTACTGCAGTAAACGGTATTGCTTTTATAGGTTATCCGATTATGAAAGTGTGCGGATTATGCTGCAGGCTTGTTAAGGCACTGTCAGAGCTTTTAGGTGGTTTTGAATTGGCATATGTGCCGATTGGGTATGATTTTGTAAAGTGGATGATAATATTGTCCGCTTCGGTTATAATATCTGCTTTGGCAGTTATAAAGAATTGGAAAATTGTTGCACTGACAACGGCAGTAAGCTTTTCCTTGTGTACCGTTGTTGTTGCTTCATATAGATTTATTCCGAAAAATTATGTGAATATGGTGCTTTTTTGCGATGGTAAAGGCGCATCGTCAATTGTGATACACGATCATCGTGACGCTTCGGTAATAGATTTGCACAGAGGTGGAAATACTGCGGAATATATTGATAAATATCTTACGTCTGTGGGAATAGACAGAGTGGAATTTTTTTCTTCTGTATGTGATACGAATGTTTCAATAGGCTATTTCAGGTACAGACTTTCTCCGTATAATGTCGGAACTGCGGTAGTTCCGGGTGAAGAGAATGATACTTGTGTCGATTATGCACAGAATATTATTACGTATGAAACGGATGGCGTCAATACGTTTGAGATGGATGATTTTACATTGAATATTGAAGATAATAATACCGTTTTGCTCAAAATAAAAAATACCGAGATATTGGCATATGACGGAACGAAAGAACCTTATTATACCGGAGATTACGATATAATAATAGATTATACACGTGACAGTGTGTCCGAAAATTTGAACGGTGATATTAAAATAAGTGCCAAAAGTCCGGAAAGTGAGTATTTTATGGGCGAATGTACCGTGTTTAAAATATATGACAATAAAATAAGAA
>CASFZT010000250.1 GCA_949299215.1 uncultured Ruminococcus sp. | reverse complement strand
CTTATTAAAGCAATCTATTATTCTCTTTGCAACCATATCTCCATTTTCGGCATTTGCATCCATCAGTATTACAATAAGCTGCTTGCTGGAATATTTCGTTGACACGTCAACACGGCGCAACGATGTGTATATAGCCTGCTCCAAAACTTCAAGCGCAATTTCTATATCTGTAAGATTCATTTCATTCTCAACCTTCTGAGATACAGTAAACAGCACCGTCTGAACATCACGATTGCTTCTTTCGACAAATCGGCGTATAAAATTATACACGTGATGAAAGCTGTCAAAATCAAGCAAATATGCGCCTCTGCCGCTATCCGCTCTTCTCATGAATTCACGCAAATATTTTAAATCCACCGTCTTGCTTGCACGGTTGTTTTCCTCTTCGCTCTGGTCACTGAAAAAATGATAGGAATTTTTGCCGTTCTGCTTTACATAATACAGCGCCTTATCCGCACAATTATACAGCTTATTAAAATCCATTCCGTCATCCGGCGTCTGTGAAATACCTATCGACACGGACGAATTTGTTTCAAACTTGCACTGCTCCAGCTTATAGCACAAATCAGAAATAATATCAGACGCCATGTTTCCGAGCTGAGCTTTTGTATGGCTGCCCTTTACAAACACCACAAATTCATCTCCGCCTATACGGCAAAGTACATCACCCTCATTTGAATAAGTTCTTAGCGTATCCGCAAACATTTTCAGCGTCTGATCGCCTGCTATATGTCCGTAATTATCGTTTATTGCCTTAAAGTTATCCATATCTATCATAAACAGCGCACCCTTTTCGCCGCTTTTGATATATTCTTCCACCGCATTCTCGGTATATACTCTGTTCCAAAGTCCCGTCAATGCGTCCTGATGTGATTTACTCTGTATATCGGTAACTTCCTTTGTTTTCTGTTCAAGTCTGTCTGCAAGATTTTTTCTTAAATCTTCAAGCTCAAGTATACGTCCTATTCTTAACCGCATTACCTCCGGCACGAACGGTTTTGCTATAAAGTCCAGCGCACCTGCGTTAAAGCATCTTGTTTCTGTTTTAAAATCATTATCGGCAGTCAGAAAAATCACAGGTGTGGTTTCGCAGCCAGGTATCTTTCTTATATGCTCCAGCACTTCAAATCCGTCCATATCCGGCATATTTATATCAAGAAGGATTATATCACATTTATTATTCTCCAAAAAAGTAATTGCCTGTGTACCCTTCATGACCGCAGTTATTTTATATCTGTCATTAAGCACTGCTCTTGCCGATGTCAGATTCAGTTTATTGTCGTCAACTATCAATATATGTTTCATGCATCTATCATCTCCTAATATTTATTCATAAACAACACCCCAAATGTTCCCGTTCCGCAGTTGCTTGAAATAGTTGCCGAGGCTTTCGTTGTTATCACCTCTTCAAACTCACAGCATCTGAATATCTCAGCTTTTACATCGGATAAAAATTTAACATTGCAGCCAACATGAGTTATAAAAATACGCTTTGTATCAATTTTTTTGGCATTTTTAAGCTGCTTTCTCACATATCTTACAGACGCCTTGCCATACTCACCTATCTCGACTCCTTTAAGCTTTATCTCTCCGTTTTTCATCGTAAGTATCGGGTGTATATTAAAAAGCCGGCATATATCCTTCAGAATCCTGCCCACTCTTCCGTTGCGATAAAGATAATTTGCATTACGTGCCATAAATGTGGTCGAAACATTATCTCTCACAGAATTAATAAGCTCATCCACTATCTCAATTTCATTTTTGCCCGAATCTCTCATCTCTACCGCTCTTATCACAACATAGCCTATACCCGTCGAAAGGTGCTTTGAATCTACAACATATATACTTTTGCCCTCGCTTTTGAGTTCCTCCGCCGCCAAAACGGCATTTCTGTATGCCATACTTATTTTGTTGCTTATCGTAATATGTATGAGCTTATTATGCTTTTTCAGCTGTGCTCTGAAAAAATCAATATACTCGCTCACCATAGGAGCATTTGTAATTGCCTTTCCTCCGCCGTTTTCAAGATAATCAATAAGATTTTCCGATGTAACCTCATAAACATCTCTGAATCGTCCCGTATCGGTATTGATATAAAAATATATAACTCCTATATCATTTACCGCAAAATACTCATCCGGCATATCGCAAACACAATCCGTCGTTATACCTATCTCCTTCATTGCTGCACCTCTATTCCGACAAGCTTTTCAAACTCGGATATCTTTTCTTCCGCCGCATCATATTCATAATCCTCTGCAAGCAATGCAGCCACTTCAAAATATTCGCACAATGCAT
>CASFZT010000249.1 GCA_949299215.1 uncultured Ruminococcus sp. | reverse complement strand
AGAGCAAAAGGTGTATGACTGCGGCGTGTATAAGGCTGACGATGATTATGTCACACTGTTTGCGGATGTTGCATTAAGCGTTCCCGCAAAGGCGCCGGTTATGAAAATAAAGCAGTATATCACTGTTTCCTCTGACGGAGAAATAAGCTTCGAGTTTGAGGTTGAAAAGGACGGAAAATACGACGAGCTTCCTCGCTTCGGTCTTGAGATAGTGATGCCGGAAGATAACGAAAGAGTGGAGTATTTCGGCTGCGGACCTTATGAAGCGTACAGCGATCATAAATATCAGTCAAAGGTAGGATATTTCCGTACCACCGCAACCGACAACTTTGAACATTATATCAGACCTCAGGAAAATTCTTCCCACTGTGATACAAGGTATGCCTTTGTCGGAAACCTCACAGGTCACGGACTCCAGATAATGAAAATGTATGACAGCGAAGAGTTTTCGTTTAACGCTCAGCATTTCAGTGCTTTGGATATTGCTAAAGCTGCGCATGATTACGAGCTTGTACCGCACAAGGAGACATACGTATATGCCGACATGAGAATGACCGGCATAGGTTCAAATTCCTGCGGACCGCGTACTTTTGAAAAATACCGCTTTACCGAAAAGAATTTCCGCTGCGGTATTATAATAAAGCCGGGACACATTCAGTAATTCATATTTTACTAACGGCGGGCAGTCTGTTGTCTGAGACTGTCTGCCGTGAAGCTTTTATAAAGCTTGACAATTTTCCAATATATGAAAGCGCCGCAAATTTAAGCGGTGCCGAAAGGGTGTAAATCACTATGAGATTTGATCAAATATTTGAGGGAGCAAAATTTATTTCTCCTGCTGACCATTCAGTCGAGTCACCGTATATCCGTACAGTGTTTGACGTTTCCGAATGTTCAAGTGCTAATATTGTTATCTGCGGTCTTGGCTTCTTTGAACTGTACATAAACGGAAAAAAAGTCAGCGATGACTTGCTTGTTCCGGCAAATTCACTTTACCAATACCGTGAAAACAAAGACCTTTCGTATGATATCCATGACAAGTTTTCATATCGTACATACGCCGTAAGCTATGACATAAAGGAATATCTTGTAAACGGCAGGAACTCGCTTGTCGTACATCTCGGAAACGGGTGGTATGGCAGAACCGGAAACCATGACGAGCATACCGACTATTTCGGCACTGTTAAGCTGTGCTATAAGATAGATTTAACCGATAAAGACGGAGAGCGTAAAATTCTTTCCGATACTTCAAACAAGTGGAAATCAAGCTATATACTTGAAAACAGCATTTACCTCGGTGAAAAGCACGATATGCGTCTGTATGACGAGAGCCTTTTCAAAGCCGATTACGATGATTCCGCCTGGGAATACACTGTCGAAGCTGAAGCTCCGGAGTGCGAATACGACATTCAGAATTTTCCGCCGGATCGTATCGTTGAAAGACGTATTCCGACGCCGGTTAAAGACTTCGGCAGTTATACCGTGTATGACTGCGGCGTGAATATGACAGGCTTTGTTGTGCTTGAATGTAAAAACGCCGGGGAAACGGTAGAAATAAACCATGCCGAGGAGCTTGATGAGAACGGAGAGCTTTACCTTGTGACATGCGCCGGAGACAGAAAACCTCAAAGGGATATATATATTTCAGACGGAAAGCACCTTATGCATCCGCATTTCTGCTGGCACGGCTTCAGGTATTTTACTCTTACCAACAACGCAAAACCGGTTGAGGCTTGCGTTGTACACGCTGACCTTGCCAAAACTTGTCATTTTGAAAGCGATAACGAAACACTCAACTGGCTGTATGAAACTTATTTACGAACCCAGCTTGAGAATATGCACTGCGGAGTGCCGTCTGACTGCCCGACAAGAGAGCGCCTCGGATATACCGGCGACGGTCAGGTTACGGCTGATGCCGTTATGTCGGTCTTGGATATTAAAGAGCTTTACAGAAAATGGATGGAGGATATTTTTAACGAACAGAAGGAGACGGGAAGCATTCCCGATACCGCTCCCTTTATCTATGGCGGGAACCCCGCTTATCATGTTTCCAGCATATATGTCATACTGCCCTGGCTTATATATGTGCATTACGGGGATAAGCGCATAATGGAGCAATATTACCAGCCGGTCAAAAAATATGTAGAGTTTTTGGCTACTCAGCGGGGAGAAGACGGCCTTATCGGCCAGCCCTATTACGGCGACTGGGTAGCACCCCTGGAAGAATGCTACACCGGCTTCGCCTATAACGCCGTTCCCAAGAACATTCCCGAAAAACTCATAACCACGGGATATCTTTACTACGACTGCCTATTGATG
>CASFZT010000248.1 GCA_949299215.1 uncultured Ruminococcus sp. | reverse complement strand
CTAGGGGGAGGGTGCACGCTTTCACCCAATATTTATCTCTTTATCCTTCCTCTTCTTTCTTCTTTGGCTTTGTGTAACAAATGTATTGTAAACCTACACAGCCCCGCTGCTGAAAAAATCATATTCCTCTTGCTTTCTCCCTAAATATATGATATAATATATGATATAAAATAAAAGAGGTAAGATTATGAAGATAATTTGCGATGTTCTCGATCTTGCGGACGCTTTGGGCAAGGTTACAAGAGCTCTTCCTTCCAAGGTGATGATAGGGGTTAATAATGACGGTATTAAGATAAACGCTCACGGAGATACCGTGGTTCTCACCGCCAACGATATGGAATACGAAATAGAAAATACCATAAAAGCAGTGGTTCAGGAAGAAGGAGAAGTGCTCGTTCCCGGCAAATATATGTATGAAATAGTAAAGAGGATAGAAAGCGGAGCACAGGTGGACATATACAGCATAGAAGAAGATATTATACATATCAAGTATATGGACAACGAAGCGCAGTTGAGTAAATTCAAAGTGGAGGATTTTGTGCCTTTAACCTCTCAAGATGAAGATTACGACATAAGTTTCAATATTCCTCAAAAGGACTTGAAAAGGCTTATAGAAAAGACTTCTTTTTCCGCCGCAACAGACGACAGCAGACCTCAATTCAAAGGTTGCCTCTTCGATATAAAGGGTGCGGATATGAACGTGGTAGCGCTGGACGGATACAGGATGGCGGTTGCCGGCTATAAATTACCCGCCGAATATGACAGTATACAGGCGGTTGTTCCGGTAAAGACGCTGAACGAAGTGGCAAGATTGATGGAAAATGAGGAAGATTCCGTAACTTTATATTTTTCTTCCAAGCGTTTTTCCGCAAATATAGGAGAGCATACGAGGGTTACTTCCAATTTGCTTTCAGGTAAATTTTTGGACTATTCCAGGACCATTCCCTCCGCCTATGAAACAAAACTCACCGTAAACAGCAAACAGCTGCAAGTGAGTTTGGATAGAGCCGCCGTCATGACGCGCTACGACAAATCCAGCATGGTGAAAATGGAGATAAAGGATAGTGTGATGAATGTGCACGCTTCTTCAAGTATAGGCGAAATAAACGACATGATAAAGATATATTGCAAGGGTAAGGACGTCACAATGCTGCTTAATTGCAAATTTATAATAGACGTTCTTAAAAATTGCGACGGTGAATTTGTAAATATGTCCCTAAATTCGCCTACCGCTCCTTTTATAATAGAACCTATAAACGAATCGGAAAACGAAAAATATGTATATCTGTTGCTGCCGATAAGATATTAAAAAGAAGCGTGATAAGAAATCATTGAAATGATTTTTTCAGCAGCGTGACGCTGCACCCGTGAAAGCCTTATACAGGCAAAAAGGAAAAGCATAGCTGTTTTCTTCGCACAAGCAAAGACTCTGAAAAAATCGTAAGATTTTTCGGAAGTTCGCAGCTATGAATTAAGTCAAACTGCCGCTACTTCCGAAAAGTGATATTTTTGGCTAGCGAAATTATAAAGCCTTGAAGTAACCGAAAGGGAGCGCAAGGCTTTTCTCTTTGCAGAAGCTATTCATACGCCAAAAGCCGCCCTCAAACCGCAAGCGACGAGAGCGCGCGTTGAGATTTGCCCTGCAAATCTCTTTGCGCGTAGACAACTATGTACGGATACCCTATACTCTATTAACCTTTCCGCATATAAACTTTGGATACCTTATAAAGTGAGCAAGCTCAACTATTTTTGGAGATACAGCCGCGAGCGGCGCTGTTTGCCGATCGTTCTATTTATAGCGTAATCGGCTTTTGCGGATAATCTTACCCTTTTTTCATTCTTCCAAAAAGAAGTCTTATTTCCTTACATTTTTATATTAAAAAATGACTCTATATAAATGCCTTAAATTTATATTTGTAAGCAAATTATTAAAGAGTTTTCTTGTCAAATTACTTTCATTTTTCATAACCGATGATTTTTATATGTGAACAATGGGGAAAACATCTTGATTTTATTATGAGTTATCCACAGAAAAATAACGTCTTTTATAACATGATTTCAGACACCTGCTCCTCTTTTTATATGTTATCAACTTTTTCACACTCATTATTGGGATTATTATTAAACAACAAAATAGAATAATAATATTAAGCATATTGAGGGACACTTTTCGGACGTAACGGCAGTTTGACTTATAGTATTGTTACGAACTTCCAAAAAATATCACTTTTTCCCTCATGATAAGGCTGGATTTTATTATATATGTTAGATGAAGGTAAAAAATATCGCTTTTCGGAAGTAATGATAGCTTGCCTTTTTTCATTGC
>CASFZT010000247.1 GCA_949299215.1 uncultured Ruminococcus sp. | reverse complement strand
ACTGGATACTTGCCTGCTCCACACAGTTCGGCGAGCTTTCAAGAATGACGCAGTTCAAGGATAAGTCCGCCAAGCACCCCGATGATATAAATGCCGGACTTTTCACATATCCCGTGCTTATGGCGGCGGATATTCTGGCTTATAAGGCTGATTTGGTGCCGGTAGGAGTTGACCAGAAACAGCATCTTGAGCTTGCGAGAAATGTTGCACAGAGATTCAATTCAAAATACGGCGAGCTGTTTACAGTGCCGGACGCTTACATCCCGAAGGTGGGCGCTAAAGTAATGTCATTGCAGGATCCTACTAAGAAAATGTCCAAATCTGACGAAAATCCGAATGCTTGTATATATATTCTTGACGAGCCCGATGTTATTATCCGCAAATTCAAGAGAGCCGTTACGGACAGTGATTCCTGCGTAAGATACGCCGAGGGCAAGGATGGTATCAATAATCTTATGTCAATTTATTCCGTTGTTACTGGTAAGAGCTATGAGGATATCGAGAGAGAATTTGACGGAAAGGGATATGGTGATTTCAAGCTTGCGGTAGGCGAAGCTGTATCTGATCATCTGAAGCCCGTGCGTGAGAATTTTGCGAGATATATGGCAGATAAGGAGTATCTTAAGGGATGTTATACAAAGGGTGCTGAAATGGCACTGAAAATTTCACAAAAAACCGTTTCCAAAGCGTATCGCAAGGTCGGCTTTGTGGACAAAATGTAAGGCTCACTTTATTTTATATGAAAAAAAGACGGTTGATATGCCCGGGATATTTTTCGGACATATTAATTGTTTTGTGTAAAGATTGTGAAAAACATGGACTTGATTATTACGAAGATATGCAGTTTTTAACGCAATATTGTTATATCTTTAACGATAACACTTCTGTCAAACATGGCAAAAACTTGGTAAAAGAATGGTAAAAACCTCATCTTTTGTAATTTTATTGTATATTTTAACAAAATGATTTGGCTGTTGGGGAAATGCTTGGTGTATTTTACTATAACAGTGGCATGAATTGGTATTTTTGATACAAAAAATTAATAAATGGTTGTACGAAATGCGCAAAAAGAATGTTAACAATTATGCAAAACAACTATTTTTCACCTGAAATACACAAAAAGCATTGACATATTCGGTTTTCAGTTGTATATTTATTTACGAAAAGCGGCGAAAACGTTTAAAGAAAAATATCCGCTTTGCATATGTTTTTATAATATCAAATAACAGTGCAAAGTCCGATCTGTTGGGAGAATAAAAATATGGTTTCAATCAAAGATATAGCTAATGCTTGCGGTGTGTCGATCGCAACAGTCAGCAAGGCTTTGAATAACCATAAGGACGTAAGCGAATCAACGAAAACGATGATCCGCGAAACAGCCAAAAAGATGGGTTATCTGCCGAATACACAGGCAAGAGCACTAAAAACAAACCGTACATATAATCTCGGTGTGCTTTTTGCGGAAAGAGCGGAAAGCGGACTTACCCACAGCTACTTTGCTGCGGTGCTTAACAGCTTTAAGAATGAAGCGGAAGCGAATGGATATGATATAACGTTTATCAGTCACAAAATCGGAGGGAATACGCTGACGTACTATGAACATTGTATAAGCAGAAACGTTGACGGAGTAATGGTAGCCAATGTTGATGACTACGATGACGAGGGCGTGAGCGAGCTTTTGAAAAGCACGGTTCCTACGGTTACGCTTGATTATAGGTCGGATAACAATCCGGCTGTTATTTCTGATAACCGAAATGGTATCATAAGTTTAGTAAATTATGTCCATGAAAAAGGACATAGAAAAATTGCGTATATTTATGGCGATGTGTCGGCGGTAACGAAGATGCGAATCGAAAGCTATCGTGAGGCATTGATCGGCTTAAATATAGATGTCAGAGAAGATTATTTGCTGAAAGGCAAGTATCATGACCCAAAGACAACCGAAGAGCTTGCGTCAAAGCTTGTCCGGATGAGTGATCCGCCGACCTGTATAATATTACCGGATGACTTTTCTGCGATCGGAGCGCTGACAGCATTTGAAAAGCTTGGAATGTCTGTACCGGAAGATATTTCAATAGTGGGATATGACGGTATATTGCTTTCGCAGGTTTTGAATCCAAAGCTGACAACGTTTCGCCAGGACACGGATACTTTGGGAATGGAAACTGCAAGACGGCTGATAGCTCTGATAAAGAAGGAAATTGAGCCTGACAGTGAACCTGTTATAGTGCCCGGTTATCTTCTGGAAGGATATTCGGTAAAGGATCTGAATAAGATCTGACCGGATAAAACCATGCTATTATATTTATAAAATTAAATATAATATATTT
>CASFZT010000246.1 GCA_949299215.1 uncultured Ruminococcus sp. | reverse complement strand
GCTGCAATAATAGAGAACCTTATATTTTTCAAACGTCCTGGTGGGACGTTTGAAAAAGACTTTTTCGACAGACTGAGGTCGGGTGTATAATTTTTTGATTTTTTGTATTGCAATTGAGCTGTAAACGTGGTATAATATACTTTGTATTATTTTAAGCGGTGAAAGTTAAGGAAGTCTGCCGCTTTTGCAATTTATAAAAGAAACGAGGTAAAAGCTATGGATTTGGAGATGGTAAGATATCTTTCAAAGCTCGGCAAGCTTAATTTTACGGATGAAGAGCTTGAAAAAATGGCGGTCGATATGACTGATATTATCGAAATTATGGATACCATTAAAGAAATCGATGTCACTTATGACCCAATAAAGGATAACCATAACGTATATCTTAACAATTTGCGTGAAGATATTGCCGCAGATTCATTCCCGACAGAGAAAATCCTTAAGAATGCCGTAAATTCGGAAAAATCATTTGTTGTTCCTAAGGTAGTGGAATAAGGAATACTTGTAAAAGGAGTTAGGATAATGGATATTACCGCATTGAAAATAAATGATATGCGCACTATGCTTGATAAAAAGGAAATTTCCGCAAAAGAGCTTGCAAATGCATATCTTGAAAGAATTGATGCCGTTGATGGTAAGCTTGAAAGCTATATCACGGTAACTGCCGATGAGGCTTTGAAAGCGGCAGAAAAAGCTCAGGAAAAGATAAATAAAGGAGAGGCTTCCGCACTTTGCGGTATCCCTCTTGCTATTAAGGATAATATTTGTACGGAGAATATAAAGACTACTTGTGCGTCCGTTATGCTTGAGAATTTTATTCCTCCGTATAATGCAACGGTTATGGAAAGGCTTGAGAATGAGGGTATTGTTATGCTCGGCAAGGTTTCCATGGACGAGTTTGCAATGGGCGGCTCTACACAGACCTCCGCTTTTAAGAAAACAAAGAATCCGTATGACCTGTCAAGAGTTCCTGGGGGAAGCTCGGGCGGCTCTGCTGCTGCAGTAGGTGCGTCACTTTGTGCTGCCGCACTCGGTTCGGATACAGGCGGATCAATCAGACAGCCGTCGTCATTCTGCGGAGTTACAGGCTTGAAGCCTACCTACGGCCGTGTTTCAAGATACGGACTTGTGGCGTTTGCAAGCTCTCTTGACCAGATCGGACCTATCGCAAAAAGCGCAGGGGAATGTGCTGTTATACTTAACGCAATTTCGGGATTTGATCCACATGACGGTACATCTTCAAGAAACGAAGTTCCTGATTTTACGGCAAAGCTCGGTCAGGATATAAAGGGCATGAAAATTGCAATACCTAAGGAATTTTATGCAGAGGGTATTGATGATGATGTAAGAAACGCCGTTCTTAAGGCTGCTGACTACTATAAATCACTCGGCGCAGAGCTTGTTGACTGCTCAATGCCTTCTCTTAAATATGCGGTTGCTGCATATTACCTCATTTCTTCTGCAGAGGCTTCTTCAAACCTTTCCAGATATGACGGTATCAAGTACGGACACCGTTCAACAAAGGGCGATTCTTTTAATGAACTCATTTCAAACTCGAGAAGTGAGGGATTCGGAGATGAAGTAAAGAGAAGAATACTTCTCGGAAACTATGCGCTTTCAAGCGGATATTATGATGCATATTACGGAAAGGCTATGGCTTTGAAGCAGAAGATACGTGAAGAATATGAACATATCTTTGAAAATTGCGATGTTATCCTTACACCGACAGCACCTACGGTCGCTTATGGTACACATGAAAATATTTCCGATCCCGCAAAAATGTATCAGGCTGATATCTGTACGGTAACGGTAAATATCGCTTCTCTCCCTGCAATATCCACTACTTGCGGATATAATGCGGACGGCATGCCGATAGGTATGTCCATTGTAGGAAAGAAGTGGGATGAGGCTACAATAATCCAGGCGGCAGATGCGTTTGAAAAGAATTTTACACGCATTCCCGCAAATATATAAGGAAAGGAGCGAAAGATCATGTCAGCATATATTCCGGTTATCGGTCTTGAAATTCATGCCGAGCTTCTGACAAAATCAAAGGTATTCTGTACCTGCAGCGCAGAATTCGGCGGCGACAGAAATTCTCGCTGCTGTCCCGTGTGTTCCGGTATGCCCGGTACGCTTCCGGTTATAAATCAGACCGCAGTTGAATATGCGGTAAGAGCAGGTATGGTAATGGGCTGCGATATAAATAAATTTTCTGTTTTTGACAGAAAGAACTATTTTTATCCCGACCTCCCGAAAGCATATCAGATCTCACAGCTCAATCTTCCGATTTGTATAAACGGAGTTGTTCCGATCGAATATGAAGAGGACGGAGTAAAGAAGAAAAAGAAT
>CASFZT010000245.1 GCA_949299215.1 uncultured Ruminococcus sp. | reverse complement strand
CGGGTCGCTCCTCAGCGTTGCCTTGTTTGGCTGCAATTATATTATCGTCAAAACTTTAAGAAAAAATGCATTTACACAGTTTAAAATTCATACCCGCAACAAATGAAATAAAGTGCTCTTTTTTCATTTCATGTCCGCTTGTGATGTAAAGTTCGTCCTCGACTTCCGAAATTTCAAGACGGTGTGAGTCGGAATTTTCCTGTGCCATAAGAGACGAAAGCCTTTTTCCGCAGCACGATATTTCCGCATTGCCCGATGAGGAAATTATATTCATACATTCCGGACAGACGTAAAATCTTGTTCTTTTCATATTTCCCATATCCCTTTCGTTAATCATTGATTCTCCCGAAAGAAGGGTTTCTATATTCACTCCGAGGATGTGCGAAAGCTCACGCAAAAGAGAAATATCCGGGCACCCAAGACCACGCTCCCATTTTGAAACGGTCTTGTCGCTTATGCTCAGCTTTTCCGCAACCTCACGCTGTGTCATTCCGCATTGTCTGCGCAGATGGAGTATCATTGCGCCTACCTTTGATTGATCCATATAAAAACCAACTCCCTTCTGTTTAAGTATAGCTTATATACGGATATTTTTCAATAAACGCTCCGTAGAGTTTTTATCCGCCAAGCTTTTCGTGTTCGGATTTCAGCTCATCAAGCAGGGCTGTCAGCGTCCAGTTCTGATTTGATGCAGTAAGAACGGCTTTGTAGGGTATGTTTATGCCGTTTTCACGAAGTGCGTTTAAAAATTTATCAAGAGTTTTGTTTGTCACGCCGCAGAATATCATGCAGGGACAGTCGGCAGTTTCGGTTGAAGAGTTACCGGAAAATCCGCCGTATCCTGCCAAAAATCCGACCTTTTCGCCTGCTGAATTTTCGGGAATGACTTTTATTCTTACATTTAATTTTTGTGCAATCCTTTCGATTGACGGGATATGTTCGTCTGATTTATATATCAGAACAAGCTCGTTTTGTATTATTCTTGCTTTCATGTTATATACACTTCCTAATTTTATTTTAGATATTTTAGCATATATTTATGGTCAAGTCAATATAACTTAGGCAAGATGTCCCCCTCTAAGGCGGCGGGTTCCATATTCAGTTTCGCTGCGGCTTGCCGCGTTGAATGACGGGGTAAGCCCCTTATTGAAAATTTGTTGACTTTGGTTATATATGATGTTATAATTGAAACATAAAATAAATTTGGGGATGTTACGGTGAATAAATTATTTACAAACATTAAGCGTATGTTTGCATTGCTTGTCGTGCTTGTGATGACGTTTTCTTTTATGCCGATAAATGTGTTTGCGTCATCGGACGCCAAGCTTAATAAGCAGTCGGTCACTATTGTTACAGGGGCAACATATACTCTGAGAGTGCAGGATTCAAATTCCACCGTTAAGTGGTCGACGACCGACAGGGATATTGCAGGAATTACCACCAAAGGCAGAATCATTGCAAGAGATCCCGGCACTGCGTATATTTATGCAAAGGTCGACGGCAAGACACTTAAATGCAAGGTAAAGGTAGTTGCAGGTACGGTCAAATTCGATAAAAGCAGCTACAGCCTTACGGCAGGCGAAAACTCACAGATTGTTGCAACGGTAAAGGGTACTAAAAAGGTTGGTGTGACCAATTCAAACAGCAAGGTCGCAAAGGTAAAGGCAAGCAAGTGGAAGGGGAATAAGCTTTATCTAAAGGTAACACCGCTTAAAGAGGGAACTACAAAGGTCAAGGTGTATCTTAAGAGCGATAAGAGTATATACAAGACTGTTACGATAAAGGTCAAGGATAAGGTGACAAACAACAATACCGGTACGGGCAATACGGACATATCACAGAACACAAATACGGACACAGGTACAAGCACAGGCACATCGGGCATGAGCTATGCGGAACAGGTACTTTATTATGTAAATATTGAGCGTGAGAAAGCAGGAGTTTCACCGCTTACGCTTGACAGCACGCTTTGCAATGCGGCGGATATAAGAGCTAAGGAAATAGTAGGTACATTCAGTCACGATCGTCCCGATGGCAGCAGTTGTTTCTCCGTACTTGACGGCACAAGCTTTGCAAATTCGTACAAGGGCGAGAATATTGCCGCAGGTTACAGCAGTGCAAAGGATACCGTGGATCAATGGATGGATTCTTCCGGTCATAAAGCGAATATTCTGAACAGCAACTATAAATATCTGGGTGTTGGTTTCTGTTCCGACAGCAGTGCAGCTTACAAATATTATTGGGTACAGCTTTTTGCAGGCTGATAAAATTGCATGTGCAAATAGTGCGTGCTCAATAACTGCCTGATTGACATCTGCTTTTGCTGCCGCTAACGGGCGGTAAGGTGCAAGGATTTTTGAC
>CASFZT010000244.1 GCA_949299215.1 uncultured Ruminococcus sp. | reverse complement strand
AATGTGGATATGATCTCCCGGGCCATCCGGCGCCGGGCGGCGTCAATGGCCGCTGTGTCCTCCGTCACCATCCGCCCGGCGGTGCGGTTGGACACCGCCAGTCCGTCGCTCTCCAGCTGGGCCAGAGCCCGCTGCATGGTGTTGGGATTGACGCCGGCGTCCGCCGCCAGCTCCCGCACCGGCGGCAGCTTCGATCCCGGCGGGTACTGCCCCGCCACGATCCGGCGGGCCATCTGCTCGCTCTCATCGCGAGCCTCCGCCAGCCAAGGCGTCTCGCTCAGCAAGATATTCTTCAAGTCCTGCCGTTCCCTGCGCATATATACACGTGGCAAGAAAATCTGACAAAATACCGCCGTTTTCTGTATCTTCAGGCACAATGACCGTCACGGAAACAAGGTCTGTTTAGACAGGATAACCGTTTTCGATTGACATGATATGCTCATACCGAACGCCGTTCTCTTCAAAATAGCGTTCATAGCCGCCCGCCGTTGAAACAAATCCTCCGTCAAGACTTATCATGCCGAGATATGTTTCCGGCTGTACGGGATTTTTCACCGCCGCAGTAAACTGCGAGCCATCGGGTTTATTACCGTAAAAAAGCGCCGATGAGCCGAACGACGCAACAAAGCAGCTTTGAGGATATTTATCCCTTAACATTTCAAGCATCTTATCACAGGTATATCCCTTTGATACCGAACCAAAATCAAGGAACACCATATCAGGACATTCCGAAAAATCACCGTCTGCATAAGTTGACGTATCATATACCGATTCAAGTGCCTTTTCAAGCTCATTTTGTTCCGGTACGGCAGGGTCATCTTCCGAAATGCCCCACAGTCTTGTTATGCTGCCGCAGGTAAGGTTTATAAAATCACCATATTCCTCATTAAGAAGTGCTGTTTTCTTTGCACATTCCGAAAGGTGCATATCGTAAGAAAGCGTGTTTGCATTTTTCTCATATGCCGTCTGAAATGACGAGTCAATTTCTGCAATAAGTGTTTGCGCATCAGCAACCGCATTCTGATCTCCATTAAGTTCCGTGAGCCTACAGTATGTATCGAGCAAAAACGAATCTTCGGCGGCAATTTTTACGCTGTCAGTATTTGTTCCGAAAGCCGCACATCCGCACATCAGCACCGACAAAACCAACGTACACGGCATTGCTTTAAAATTAACCATACGAATTTATTGTATAACACTTTTGCCCTGCCGTCAAGGGATTTGTAATTTATGGGACATAAAACGGCAATCCGCACAAAAAGATACCGTTATATGTGAGCAAAACATAGAGGTTAAATTTTTGTCAATTGAAATTAAGCATATAGATAAAAAAATCCCGAATCCGCAAGATATGGATTCGGGGTAAAATATTCAATTACGGCATAACAGAACCAAGCTTTGGCTTTCTGCCTCTCTTTGTTTTAGGTGCGCTGAGAACGACCTGCTTGCGTTCAGCGGAGTTTTTTTCGTCATCACTGCACATGCTCTGTAAATTCCAATTGCGTGCCTTGACATCGCTAAGTCCCATAATATAGTCAATGCTCGTATCATAGAATCTTGCAAGTTTTTCAAGAATAATAAGTGACGGTTCAAGCTCTCCTGTTTCATATCTGGAATATGTCTGCTGGGTGCAGCCGAGGTAATCTGCCAGATTGCGCTGATAAAGGTCGCTGCTTTCTCTGAGGGTCCTTATTCTTAGTGTCATATCGATCTCTCCTTTCCAAGAGCTATACATATGTTTAAAAACGTCTGTACAAAATAAAGCAGATGTTATTTTACAAGGTAAGGTGAACAGGAAATAGCCGCTATTGTTTACGTAACTTGCAAATTGCCGCTGTGATACCGAGCGCTGCCGCAAGCATACACACCGTCGGTACAGGACTTGTTTTCTTTTTGGGGGACAGTACAACAGCGCCTTTCGGGGCATTTTTTCTGCCGATGATAAGCACTCTTGCCTTTTTACCATGGATTTTAGCTTTTTGCGAATATTTGAATGTCAATTCATCGAAAAGCAGCCCCGGTAAAGAAATCACACTTTCTTTTAAAAGCAAACCCCGCAGCTTGCCCAATAATATGAAAATATTAGGCATTATCATCACATCCTCCGTATTGAAAGCCATAAAAAGGATATACCTTTATAACTATATGTTATCACATTTTTACTGATCTAACAATACACAAATTATACAATATTAAATTTAAAAAATCAATAATTTAAATAATTTTTTTATTTATGCGAAAAATTACATTTGCAAAAATATTTTGAAAATATTTCAACGTGGCAAGCCGCAGCAAAGCTGCGATGAAGTTTCAGTTGGGGATTGAACCCCAACTGAAACTGAATATGGAACCCGCCGCCTTAGAGGCGGGG
>CASFZT010000243.1 GCA_949299215.1 uncultured Ruminococcus sp. | reverse complement strand
CATATTCATCAAGAACTTTTTTTATTTCCTCCGGCTTTAAAAGAATATTTCCCGGATTTTTTTGCTGCTTAGAAGCCTTATTAACCGTATCACGACCTATTTGTCTTGCTGCCATAGGATCGCGTTTTGCAAGAAGTTCATAGCAATATACTACACATTCATCGCAAATATTCGCATTTCCGGCAGTAAACATATTCTGAACCTGCGCCTCTGTCTTGCCGCAAAAATTACACCTTTTTATAACTCTATCATTGCCTGACATATATGAGTAATGCTGAAAAATACAGCATATCTCCTTTCATAATATTTTTCGTCAGTAAAAATGTCAATCTTTATCTCTTGTAGATAACCTTATCAATAAGTCCGTATTCAACAGCCTCTTCAGCAGTCATATAATTATCACGCTCTGTATCCTCTGCAATAACTTCAATAGATTTACCCGTATTTTCAGCAAGAATTTTATTGAGCTTAGTTCTTGTTCTTACAAGATGATCGGCGTGTATCTTTACATCGGTGCACTGACCGGAAAGTCCGCCACCGCCGATAAGAGGCTGATGGATCATGATCTCGGAATTAGGCAGTGCCATTCTCTTACTCTTTGTTCCGGCAGAAAGTATCAGTGAACCCATTGATGCTGCAAGTCCCATGCATATTGTAGAAACATCACATTTGATGTAATTCATCGTATCTACAATTGCAAGTCCTGCCGTAACAGAACCTCCCGGACTGTTTATATACATACAGATATCCTTTTCCGGATCCTGTCCTTCAAGGTGCAAAAGCTGTGCAATTACAACGCTTGCCGATGCATCAGTAACTTCTTCCGAAAGGACAACTATTCTGTCATTAAGAAGTCTGGAAAAAATATCATACGAACGTTCGCCTCTGCCCGTCTGTTCAATAACATATGGTACTAACATAAATCTGATCCTCACTTTCTTATTTATCGACATTAAACCACAAAATAACAAAAAACCTTTAATACTGCACAAACCACCCTTCAAACGAAAGATGGTTTGCTAAAATAATATTTTTGATTATTCGGAAATCTTAGCACTGTCCTTAACAATCTTAGCTGCTTCCGCAACTGCAAGGTCAGCCTTAACTGCATCGGGATGAACATAAGATTTAACCTGTTCAACAGTAATTTTATACTGTTCAGCAAGCTTATTGATCTCTTCATCAACCTTTTCATCTGAAATCTCAACATTTTCAAGCTTAGCAATTGTTTCAAGTGCAAGTCTTATCTTTACTTCTTTCTCCGCACGTTCAGCAAATTGCTTTCTGAAAGCATCCTTATCCATATTCATATATGTGAGATAGATATCAAGATTAAGACCCTGCTGTGAAAGACGCATTTCAAAATCACGAACCATTTCATCAATCTTGTGGTCATACATAACCTGCGGAATTTCTGCCGTCATCTTAGAAATAAGTGCTTCATAAATAGCATTGTCTGCTTCTGCCTCAGCTCGCTGAGCAGCACTATCTTCAAGTCTTTTTCTGAAATCAGCTTTAACTTCATCAAGGGTTTCAAAGTCGGTAGCATCCTTAACAAATTCATCATCAAGTTCAGGAAGCTCTTTAGCTCTGATCTCATGAAGCTTGATCTTAAATTCTGCCGGCTGTCCTGCAAGGTCCTTCATCTGATAATTTTCGGGGAATGTTACATTAATTGTAAATTCATCACCTGTATTTTTACCAACAATCTGTTCTTCAAATCCCGGAATAAACTGACCTGAACCAAGTGTAAGCTCATAGTTATCTTCCTTGCCACCTTCAAAAGCAACGCCGTCTTTAAAGCCTTCAAAGTCGATAACGGCAATATCTCCCATAGCAGCAGCTCTGTCTTCAACAGTAATCATTCTGCTGTTTCTCTCACGAAGATTTTCAAGCATCTTATCAACATCTTCATCTGTAACTGCATTGATGGTCTTCTTTACTTCAATACCCTTATAATCAGCAATTTCAACATCGGGCTTTACAATAGCAGTAATTTTAAATGTAACACCTGTTGCCTTATCAATGCCTGTAACCTGGATATCGGGAGTGTCAACAAGATCAAGCTTTGCTTCATCAACAGCAGGAATTACAACTACAGAAACAAGCTCATTGCAAGCATCCTCATAGAAAACATTCTCACCATATATTTTTTCAATCATCTTTCTGGGTGCCTTGCCTTTTCTGAAACCATTAATGCTGATTTTATTCTTAGCCTTGCTATAAGCTGTAGAAACAGCTGCTTCGAACTGTACAGCGTCTGCTGCAACTTCCAGCTCATAAGTATTTGCATTAATTTGAGTTATACCATTTGTAACTACATTTAAATCAGGAACTGATAATTCATATTCTAATGTTTGAATTAAATTTTATTACTATATCTTATTTAATTTTTCGGCACATTCAACAATTTATATTATTAACTTGGGACAAAATTGTATAAAATCCCCTGATACCAATTGATAATTTATGCCGTCATGTACTCCTTGCACAGCAAATCTGTGTGCTTTTCCGTGAAGATGACCATAATAGCATCTGTCAATACCATATTTGAACAGTACGTCAAGTATATCATAATTGCAGTCATTCGTAAATATAGGTGGATAATGAAGAAAGACTATTGGCTTTTTTCCATCTGCAATTGCAGATTTTATTGACGTTTCCAATCTTCCCGCTTCTCTTGCAAGAACTTTTGCATCCGCAGGCACCTCGGTCTCATTTATCCAGCCACGTGTACCGCAAATACCGTACTCTTTATACGGATAATGATTATTGTTAAGTATTGTTATACTGTCAAAACTATTTTCATTAAGAAACACATTCATTTTTGACATTGTATTCCACCAATAATCATGATTGCCTTTAAAAATTACCTTATGTCCGTTAAGCTTATTTATAAAATCAAAATCGGCTTTTGCCTCACTAAAATTTATCGCCCATGAAACATCACCCGGAATAACAACAACATCATCCTCTCCGACTGTGTGCTGCCAATTTTCCCAAAGCCGTTCAACATAATTATCCCAGCCCTCAAAAATATTCATGGGTTTATTTGCAGATAAGGACAGGTGCAAATCAGCTATTGCATAAAGTGACATATTATGTTGCTTGTCCTTTCTTCTTATATTTTATAATGCAAGCTCTTTAAGAACATAATCTTTTTGTTCATCTCTCGAAATAACATTGCTGAATCTTACAGGCTTGATCCTGAGAGATGCAAGCGATGCAGGAATTTCATATCCCGAAAGCTCGGAAAGCTTATCTATCATATCATACTCATCAAGCTCGGATTTTTTGCCTTCGATAGCTTCAAGAACGCTTGCGCTGAACTTATACGGGCTTGCAGTAGAAGCTATAACGGTTTTTGTATTATCTCCGGTTACAGCTTTATAATCCTCATAAACCTTAACTGCAACAGCTGTATGCGTATCCAACGTATATGAATACTTGTCAAAAATATCCTTAATGGTATTCTTAGTTTCATCATCCGTACAGAAACCTGCCGCAAACTCGTCTTTAAGCTTAGCCTTGATATCATCGGATACCTCATACTTACCTTCCGATGCAAGCTTACCAAACCATTCTCTGATAAGGACATCATTCTGACCGCACATAATATACAGCAGGCGCTCAAGATTGCTTGAAATAAGTATATCCATAGACGGAGAGATTGTAGTTACAAAATCTCTGTTTCTGTCATATATACCCGTATTAATAAAATCGGTAAGAACCTTATTTGAATTTGAAGCGCACACAAGCTTATTAACGGGAAGTCCCATATGTTTTGCATAATACGCCGCAAGAATATTTCCGAAATTTCCTGTCGGAACAACTATATTTATCTTATCACCGACATTTACTTCTCCGTCCTTAACAAGAGTTGCATATGCGGAAATATAGTATATGATTTGTGGTGCAAGACGTCCCCAGTTAATTGAATTTGCACTTGAGAACATCATACCGTTCTTATCAAGCATTTCCTTGATCTCTTCAT
>CASFZT010000242.1 GCA_949299215.1 uncultured Ruminococcus sp. | reverse complement strand
CGCAATAAAAAGATCTAAACCTTTCAACACAATTGCGTACAGTAAAAGTATCCGATAGCAACGGATAATACCGCGCCATATTCAGCATAATTCTATCAATTCTTGTAACAACATCTTTGGGATAATCTTGCATTAAAAAGTAAACATTTACATAAGCGTCATCCAATTGAGATAGATTATTCTCATCATAGTAAAAAAGCCAATAACAGTTCATGCCATTTTTTCGCAAGTAGGGCTTTATTTCAATGTAATTGTATATTGCATTTAACCTGCGCTCATTCTCCACTAGATTAGTGTTACAAAATACAGACTCATGCAAATAATACTGTTTATTCGGCTCACAATCATAACGTGTCCCTTTATCCATATCGGCTATGTTATGATTTTTTCCACAAATAGGACAAATGTCTTTATTCATTATCTTCCTTTCACCTCACTACAAATTGTACCATAAACGCTGTTCGCTCATAAAGAGATACAGTTATGCTTTTTTCAAGTTCCGCTATTTGTTGCTGAACTTGGTTGTTCAATGTCATTTTGGTCATAAACTCATCTTGTTTTAGTTTCATCAGTTTTGCCTTTAAGTCTGCCGCGCTCTGATTGTTGACAAAGGCTTGTTCGTGTTTGGTTGTACCCTTCTTTTTCATGCTTTCTATTTCTCGTGTGAGTGTCTCTATCTCTGCGGCAAGTTCGCGCTTTTTATCTTCCGCATGCTGTCTGATACGCCCGATTTCAAAGTTGAGTGTATCGTTCTGCTCTTCCCTTGCCTTTTGAACTATTTGCGGCTTTCTTTCTTCATAGAGCTTTTTAAGCCCTTCAAAGGCTGCCGCACTTGCCTCAGAACAATGCGATACGGGCAGGAACAGTATTTCGCACAAAACTGATTCTTCTATCGGAGCGCCGTCTGCATCTGTTGCAATCAAAACATTCTTTGAGAACGCGCTTGTCTTATCGAAAAAAGTAATGGTAAACAGCGCCATTTGTCCGCAAGAAGGATAAGTTCCGTTCCCGCCGTCGAACTCTATTGTCTCTTGAACAGTATCCTGCAAAGTGTATTTGCCAAGAACTTCTTTTACCGTTCTGTTGGTAACGGTTATCATACTACTGCGCGGATGGTCGCCTTCGAAATATAAATTCATTTCGGGAATATTGCCGCTTTTGAACACGCTGCGTGAAAGAAAAATTGTCTTTTTCTCACTGTCAACGCTGCCATACTTCTTGAAAGCGAACTCGCAAAAATCCCATAAATCGGCTTTGAACTTCGCACACTCGGCTTTTAAGAGACTTGCGTAGTTCTTTGTCTTTTCGACGATCTTGCCATCGAAGGTATTAAACAACAATTCGTCCGACTGCTTTTTACGCTCTTTTACCTCATTGTCATATTCCGCTCGTATATCGTCAAACTCTTTTTCTATTTCTTCTTTCGATCTGACCAAGGCAAAACCTTTTGCCATTGTCTCCTCGATTTTGTCCGAAACAACGTCTGAAATAACGCCGTCGCTTGCGCCTAATATTCCGTCGAACATCGTCGTGCGCTTGAATACAAGCTCGTAAAACCTTACGTCTGCATAGTTTTCCCTGTTGAGGAAATTCAGAACGTACACGTCATTATCCTGACCGATACGCTGACATCTGCCTATCCTCTGTTCTATTTTCTGCACGTTCCACGGCAATTCATAATTGATAATGAACGAACAGAACTGCATATTGAAACTTTCGCATGCACTGTCTGTCGCTATCAGAATATTGCCGCGATTTTGCCATGTCTCTATGCTGCTCTCATCTTCAAAGAGCGTTGTCTTGTATTTCGTGTGCCTGCCAAGCTGCTTGAATATGTACTCCTGTGTCTGCCTGTTTTCTGTGAACACGACAACTTTCTGCGGCTGACCTTTTTCTTTCATCGCCGCAAAGCCCTGTTCAAGCCCACGCAAAAAGGTTGCCCACTTGCTTGTATCGACAATGCTTGTCGCAAGGTCAAGCATAACCTTTATCTCTTTGGCTTCTTCAATCGCCTCCGCATTTCCCATCTGGTTGAGCCTGAAAAACACTCCCGAAAGCGTTTTGCTTAACGCATATATACTCGACGAAAACAATTTGAACAGCATGAGACCCAGTTCATAGGTGTCCATATCGGGAAAAGCAAGTTTTTTGGGCTTGTCCACATACTTGGAAAGCAGTTCAAGTAACTTCTTTTCGTTTTCGTTCAGAGCATATTCCTGCGTATGGATTATTCTGTCCGGCAACTTCACATCGCCGCGCACCTGATTGCGCAACGTTCGGAATGTAAACGGCATAAGCCGCTCGCGGAGTTCTTTGTAATTCTCCGGCTTTTTATAGTACCTTTTATAAAACGCCCGCTCGTCCGTAAACACGGTATCGTCAATGAAGTTGACAAGTCCGTACAAGTCCATTACGTTGAC
>CASFZT010000241.1 GCA_949299215.1 uncultured Ruminococcus sp. | reverse complement strand
TGTTTCAGGAGGCTCTGAAATTCCGACTTCCGCAAGCATATCCTTACGATAGAACATCATCGGGAACGTCTGTGTAAGAGGCACGCCGTATACATTATCATTATATGTATACATAACCATAGCATTTTCCTGGAATCTCGACTTTACTTCATCAAAGCCTTCCATATCATTTACAGGCTGGAGCAGACCTCTTATTGCAAGGTTTACCGGAAATTCGCCGCCGATAAAGAGCGCAACGTCAGGACCCTTGCCTGCAAGAACAGCTTCCATAATAGTACCTTGTACAAGATTGATGGAAACGTCTATATTATACTCAGTGGAGAACTGAGAGTCTGTCATCTGCTTTACAACGTTTGTCTGGTCACGTCCGATACCTACCCATACATTTATGGATTCGGCTGTTACGTCGGAAAGAACAGTATAATCTTCAAAGAATGAACCCCAAAGTGCCTTTGTATTAAACGCAAGGTTCTTAAAGAAATTCTTCTTTACGGAAGTAAATTCCGCATCGGCAGGAGCAATCTCAATATAGTCTATTTCAAGCGGCTGGCTTCTGTATTTACGCATCCATGAAGAAACAGCGGATACGTTATCCTTAATGCCGTTGCTTGAGATATAATCGGGTATCTTAAAAGGACGTTCTACGCACTTTTCGAGAACATCTGCAAGTCTGTCCAGAGCGGCAGCTTCCGAACCCTCAATACCTGCAAGAGCTTCAATGGTAGCACGTTCTTCACGAAGCTGATTTGCAAGATCTGTAAATACATCAAGCAGCTCGGGGATCTCTCTGTGTACATAATAATCGGTATATTCATCCGGAGAAGGACCCGTGATCATAAGTATCTTCATATAATACTGGTTTGCAGTATATACGATATCATCAAGGCGGCGCATTGACTCGCCTATTTCACCCGGTATACATTCAAGAGAAATAGTATGCTTACCTGCATCAAGGTAAACATAAGCCGGGTCACCGTTTTCATCTTCCGGCACAACAGAAACCCAATCATCATCATAATAGAACTTGATCTGTTCAAAAGCATCGCTCGGAACAGCACCGTCTATATACAAACAACGGTTTGAATATAGACCGCGAAGTGTTTTCTGACGTGCTTTAAGGTTTATTTTATAATAACCCGCCGTTGCAACGTCCATTTCCCATGTAATAGTCTGACCGGTAGTATCCCACGTACCGTCACCTACCGTATTATAGCGCTGTTTTGTAGGGTGAGAGGGTTCTGTAAGATAATTGCCTCTGTCATATGTAGGGAAAAGTGTCTGTGCATTTACATAAAGGTAATTTTCACCCTGCACCTTGATCGTTTCAGCACCCGAATTTGCGGCAAGTTCGCTTTCGGACGGTTTTACATATGCAGGAGCGTCCTGTTTGTTGTAAAGCTTGATATATTCAATAGCAAGCATTGCCTTTTCCGACTCAATTGTAATGGTATGCTCACCTTTTTCAAGGTAGAAAAGAAGTGGGGCGTTAAAAAGACCATCCTCATCTTTAAAAGGAGTGGAAGTCCACATAGGCTTTTCAACCTGTGGAGGGCGAACATCGTTATCCTTTGAATCAACGGTGATCGGATATTTACTTGCCCATATTCTCGGGATATTAATTCTTGCGGCAGTGTCATAAGGCGAAACGCCGTCCAACAGAACGGAAAATTCGGAGGTAGCCGTACTTCCTTCTATCTGATAATACGACATAAACATACTGTATGCACCGGTTTCGGGAACATCAACGGTAAAATTAAGAGATCCCTCTTCATTTGACCATATAATGACGTTATCCTTACCCTCATAGCTGCCGATTTCGACCTGTGCACCGTTGGCAGCATCCACATATTCAAGCATGACTTCTTTATCGGGACGTGCCGCACCTGCAATTTCGTCATAATATTCGCTGTAGGTTTTCTGTTTTACAAATAATGATGTTGATTCTTCCACAGTTTCGGCAGAAGCTGTTGTTTCCGTTTCCGCAGTTTGAGTTTCATCGTCGGCAAACGCAGTACCGAACGACATCAGCGGAACACACAGCGCCAATGCAAGCACCGCCGATATAATTCTCCTGAAATTAGTTGTTTTTGACAAAAGATAGACCACCTTTCACTCTGTAACTTGATATCTACTATATTGTCACACTCACCGGCAACACAGAAATGTGTAGTTTTAATGTTCATTGGTAAAAAAATATGTACACATTAACTGAAAATACATTGAGTTGTACATTAATTATATCAATTTAGCCAACCTTTGTCAAGCATAACTATTCACATTTGTACATTATTATAATAATGTTAACATTTTAACTTATTTTTAAAATGTTTTAGTTAACTAAAACGTTTTAGTAAATATATTTTAATTTATATATAACTTAGGCAAGATGTCCCCCGCCTCTAAGGCGGCGGGTTCCATATTCAGTTTCAGTTGGGGTTCAATCCCCAACTGAAACTTCATCG
>CASFZT010000240.1 GCA_949299215.1 uncultured Ruminococcus sp. | reverse complement strand
GTCGGGTCGCTCCTCAGCGTTGCCTTGTTTGGCTGCAATTATATTATCGTCAAAACTTTAAGAAAAAATGCATTTACACAGTTTAAAATTCATACCCATCTTAACCGTTGATTTTTTCACATATATCGATCCATCTGCAATCGGCACAAACATTTTTAAGCAGATGTTTTTCAATTATCCTCTTCTTTGCAAGGGAATGAAAATCCTGCCACTTTAATTTATCGCCAAATTCCAGACCGCAGAAGTCAAGCACTCTGCGGTCATAATTATATACCTTTTCATATGTTTTACATCTTCCGTTTTCATTATGGGGACATTCCGCACAGATAGCATCTGCATCGAATACAAGCGTAATTTCGGGATTTTCAGAATCAAGTATATCTATCTGATTTGACATATTCAATGAAAAATTATCGCTGTATCCCCTGCCCTCAAAAAAACGAAATACATAATCCATGATGTGGGTGAAGCTTATATTCCGACATATTTTGAGACCCTCTTTGTAATAAAAACTGCAAATATCATTTTTATAATATCGGGAATAACAAACGGAGCAACACACCACAGCAATGCAGTCACAACTCCTATTTCTCCCGTATCTCTTGCATATACAACCATAAACCACGCTGTTCCAAACGCATAGCACACAACAAGTCCCATTAGCATTGCAGCTATCATCACAACGATTCCGTCACCAAAAAACTTCGTTATTATCCAATATAATATTGCAGACAACAAAAATCCTATAATATATCCGCCCGTTGAACCGAGGATAATGCCCAATCCTCCTGTAAATCCCTGCCATACAGGCAATCCTATCATTCCCAATACCACATATACCAGCACCGAAAAAAACGCTCGTTTTCCACCCAAAATCCCCATTGCGCAAAATATTGCAAATGTCTGTAATGTAAACGGAATTGCGGTAGGAATGGATATCCACGAACAAACCGATATAACAACCGAAAACAATCCTATATATGCCATATCCTTTACGGTAATCTTTTTATTTACATATTCATTTGTCACTATTCCTGTTTCTGACATAATCAACCACACCTTTCCGATTTATGATTATATCACATAACGCAAAAATTGTCAACCTCATGCGCTTATATAGTTGACAATAATTTTTAATTTACATATAGATAATATATGGTAAACAGAATTATGCTATACTTAAGGCAATATCAAGCAAAAATTTCTTGACATACGACAGTATGCCTACAAAATTTTTGCACAATCTGCCGAAAAATCTGACTTCTCATCTTTCGCACAAGCTCTGTGCGGTATTGCCTTAATACCAATTAACGGAGGAATACATATGAAAACATTAAAATCAAAATACAGTCTGAATATAATATTAGCATTTACCCTTTCGATCATTATCGGAATAATACTTATTGCAAATCCGATGGACATATCGACCTTTATCTGCCGAATAATTGGATTTGCTCTGCTTGTTGCGGGACTTTTTATAACAGGCTCGTACTTTCTTAACATAAAAGACAACGTCAGTGGTTCATCGCTTATCGTCGGTCTTGTTGAAACAGCATTCGGAGTATTGTTTCTGCTCAAACCGGAGATACTCATACAGTTTTTTTACGGTAATCATAGGTTTTATCCTGCTTATACATGGTTTTGTGATCTTACATGGCTCAATTGAATTAAAATTCTACCAAATTAAAAGCTGGTGGATAGTTCTTATAATTTCAATCATTACCGTTATATTTGGAATTATAGTTATAATATCTCCATTTGAAACCGTTAAAGTCACCCTCACGGTAACGGGATTTTTCCTCATAGCAGACGGTATTATCGGTATTACAATTACAATAATGACTGCAAAATTTATAGATAAGATACAAAAGATCATAAGCGAAACCAATCGCATCATGGAAAATGGTGATGAAGAATAAATATCAGGCAAAATGCACCCGAATCGAAAAATTCGGGTGCATTTTTTACTTTATTTCATAATTTTTAATATCCGGCAATTCACTTAAAGTAAGCGTTCTTTCATGATTATACGCCTTTATAAGCATATCCTTTTCCGTATACTCTTCATTCAAAACAACACCAAGCTTCATTGTGAACGGATCGCTCCATGTACCCCAGAAAAGCCAGCGTGCATTATCTATCATAACATTATCCGGATCCATAACGCATCCGTTTTCGGAAAGTGCCACAAGCTTTTTCTCTGTCGGGATATCGGCACATCTCGCAAAAGTTCCACTGTAGCTTGAATAAACATGATTTCCCTGATATATATCCCAAGAAACAATATCTACGGTTTCATCTCCGGGATACCAAGCTTCGTCCTGTCCGTTCCAATCCCATATAAGGTTTGTAAGATTATGCTCATTAGTCATTTTATCATACATAACGTTCCAAAGCTTGATATAACTTTCGGGAGAGCAGTTTCCCCACCAGAACCACCCGCCGGATGCTTCATGCAGTGGTCTCCATATTACGGGAACACCCGCAT
>CASFZT010000239.1 GCA_949299215.1 uncultured Ruminococcus sp. | reverse complement strand
CCTTAATTTTAAGATATACTTGGTTCATGAATTTCACCTATGCAATAATCATGCTCTATCCCTACTATTTTAACATAAAAAATCATATTACGCAAACTTTTATCTAAATATTTTGTAAATATTTTTACTTGAGTGTAGTTTGGTGTATATCCATGATGAATCCCGTCACTTTTTTCATGTTCAAAAAGCACGGGAAATTCAAGTCCTATCTGGCTTTGTAGGAATTTTACTTGAGATTTGCCTGTTTCTTCGGACATGATTTCCGCACGGTGAGCTTTTATGTTTTTCGGAACTTGTCCGTCCATATCTGCGGCAGGGGTTCCTTTTCGTTGTGAATATGGGAAGATGTGAGCTTTTGCAAAACCAATTTTTTTGACCAATTCGAGCGATTCATTAAAATCCTCGTCTGTTTCGCCGGGAAAACCTACCATAATATCGGTGGTGATGGCACAATCCTTGAAATTATCACGCAGCTTTTGGACAAGAAGTGCATAATCGGAAGCGGTATATCTTCTGTTCATTGCCTTTAAAGTACGGTCGCATCCGCTCTGCAAAGATAAATGGAACTGCGGGCAAAGCTTTGACTGGGCAGCCATTCTTTGTATATCGGTATCGGAAAGCATTTCCGGTTCAAGTGAGCCAAGGCGTACACGTTCAATTTTATCTATACCGCATACTGCTTCAACAGCATCTGCAAGCCGCATACCGAACTCAATTCCGTAAAATGAAAGATTTATACCTACAAGTACAATTTCACGGTATCCGGCTTTCGCAAGACCTTTTACCTCGGTTATAAGACTTTCAAGCGGTTTTGAACGGAAACGTCCTCTTGTATATGGTATGATACAGTAGGTGCAGAACATATTGCAACCGTCCTGTATCTTTACAAAAGCACGCGTATTGTTTTCGTATCCCTTGTTGCACATTTCTTCAAATACATCACGAGAAGTATATTCGCAAAGCAATACCTGCTTTTTTTGAGTTTTTATATATTCTTCAATAAGATAGGGGAGATTTTTGCGTTCCTTTGTACCCATAATTATATTTGCACAGGAAAGTTTGTCGGCTTGACTGCCGAACACCTGAGGAAAGCATCCTGTTACTGCAATTACCGCAGCGGGATTTTCACGCCGCAGACGCCGCAGCTCTTTAAATAACTTTTTATCACCCGTTTCGGTTACGGTACATGAATTTATTACGTAAATATCACAACCTTTTTCACTGTCCGATATGGTATATCCAAGCTCTTTAAAGTGTTGTTTCATATTCTCGGTTTCGTATATGTTGACTTTGCATCCAAAAGTTATAAAGTAAATATTCATAAATTCTCCATTACGTTTTTGTATATTTTGCCAAAGTAATAAAACCATGCGGCAATTATTCTATACCATTATACAATAATAAAAAAAAATTTTCAATTCCTCTTGACTTAAAAGATCAAAACTGTTATTCTATAAGTGTAGCAGAAAAGAATGAAATAAATGCTACGAAAATTTACTTTATTCGGAGGGAAATTTTATGTGTAAGGCTACTATTATGTTGTCAACGATCAATGATGTTAAGGAATTCGTAAATGTTGTCAGCAAATGCGACTATGATGTTGATTTGATTTCCGGCAGATACGCAGTTGATGCTAAGTCAATCATGGGTATTTTCAGCTTGGATCTTTCTAAATCAATTGCTCTTGAGGCACATACTGATGACGCTTCCGCTTTCTTTGCTGAAATTAAGCCTTTCATTGTTGAATAATTCAACAATTGAATAGGGATAACTTTGATTTTAGGTCTTTGGACTTTTGGCGGAAGAATATTCGCAAATTATAAAAAGACACACATATTGTTGTCACAACAACGACAGCGTCGGATTAAATTCCGGCGCTTTTGCTGTGTATTGACATATATATTACAGTATATCTGCATAAAATAGCATGAGGTGATTTTATGTGGACATACACTTTAAAAAATGTATTGGCACTTATACTTTCGGCGGCTGTATTTATTGCTTCTGCCAATGTAAGCGTTTATGCGGAAAATGCCGACCGCAAAACCGCATATTTACTTATGGAATTGTCTACCGGTACGGTGCTTTCGGATAATAATAAAGATACGGTCGTTTCTGTTGGGACAATGGCAAAGCTTATGACGGTTTTACTTGTTGCCGAAAAAATAAATTCGGGACGGGAAGCCGCTTTGAGAGCTTTGTCGCAAGCCGGATACACCTCGGTTTGGCGATTGGGGCGGGACGGTTGGGTCGACGAACCTATCGTGCGTTAAATCTATTCCTCGAATAATGTAAGCTGTTTCTTTCTTGGTTACAGCTTTTTTTGTATCTTCGTGCCGATTTTTTTAGCAAAGATTATTTCAGAAATATATGAGCAAGAAATTCACCGAATATTCTCATTTCGACCTCTCCGAAATCAATAAAGAGGTTTTGAGTCAATGGGATAAACAAAATCTTTTTCATCAAAGTTTGGAAACCCGCGAAGGTGCGCCTTCCTTTGTCTTT
>CASFZT010000238.1 GCA_949299215.1 uncultured Ruminococcus sp. | reverse complement strand
CTGCGTGATTCTATAATATTTGCATATTTTTGTATGTCGAAAAAATTTTTACGGATGTAGTTTTCTGTCATGATAAGACAGACGTGTTTTATTTCTTTCAAATAATTTTCGTCAAAATCGTTTTTTATGTCAAATGGAAGATAGCAGCCTTCTATAATAAGGTTTTGCTTGTTTTCAATTGCCGTTTTTATTATTTCACGGACAATTTTCCATAGATAAGGAGTAAGAGCATCATCATCGTATGGAGTAAGAGAAGTTTGACCGCTTCTTATAAGTCCCATTTTCAGATGGTCAAGTGAAAGATATGGATAGCCGTATTTTTCAAGAAGATTCTGCGCTAAGAGTGTTTTTCCCGTGTGAGATGCTCCGGAGATAAGGATTATCATGATTATCGCCCCATTTGCATAAAAAGTCTGTTTTGAATAGCGGTGTCCGTTTCAAATTTGCCGCATAATGTTGAGGAAACAGTTTTTGCGGAGGTCTTTTTTATTCCGCGTGCAGTCATGCAGCTGTGGTTTGCCTCAATGAATACCGCAACGTCCTGCGAACCACTTGCAAGCTGCATTATTTCGGCAATGTCCGCTCCGATACGCTCCTGAAGCTGAAGACGCTTTGCCGCCATGTCTGCAATACGTGCAATTTTTGAAAGTCCCAGAACTTTTCCGTTTGGAATATATGCAACGGTTATTTTCATATCATACATAAGTGCCATGTGATGCTCACAGTAGGAGAATGCTTCGATATCCTTGACTACAACAATATCGTTTCTTTTTTCCGTGAAACCGTCCTCAAAGGATTTATCAAACATATGGGCGATCTCTTCATTTGTGTAGTTCATTCCATCAAATACTTCACCGTACATTTTTGCAACACGTCCAGGCGTTTCTTTAAGACCCTCACGGTCGGGATCATCGCCAAGCGCAGTAAGAATACCGCGTATATGCTCTTCAATAGCAGCATAATCTATTTTATCCTTTACCAAATCAAACACCTCTTTTATTTGGGTTCCATATGAATTTGTGGAGCTGGAGCTGCAGGTTTACACCGTTAAGTTTGTTTTCCAGCATAAATTCCACGATCTCTTTCGGGTCTATTTTCCCGAATACGGGACTTATATATACATTTACTCTGCCGATAAGCTTATATTCATCAATAATAGCCTTTGCATCGTTCAGATCTGCTTTGCCGCCCACTACAAATTTTACGGTATCATTTTGGGAAAGAATATGGTAATTTTCAATACACATATATTCTTTCATATTACTTGACATAAGCTTGTGATCCATGGTAAATGACGGTCTGTTTTCTATATCGGAAAAAGGCTTCAGATAAATTGACCCGTTTGTTTCAATTTCACAGTAAAGCTCACGATCTGCACAGATAAGCTCAAGCAGTTCCTTTATATTTTCCTGTAAAAGCGGTTCACCACCTGTAAGAGTTACATTTTTTATACCTGTATGCTTTATGTAGCCGTAAATTTCTTGGGCGGACATCTGCACATGAGGAGCATTTTCTGCATTTGCCCATTTTGTGTCGCAGTAGGAGCAGCGCAGATTGCAGTCCTTGAAGCGTATGAATACAGCAAGCTGTCCCGCACGTACACCTTCTCCGTTTATGCTTGTGAATTTTTCAACAACGTTGTATAGAGTCATACTAATTCCTCCGAATAGCAGGCGCAGTTGTTCGGCGTTTCGTAAACGGAAACGCTTTTTACATCATAGCCCTTTGATTTTATGATATCGTAGAAATGCTTTGCAAAATTTTCGGCGGTAGGACGGAAAGGTACTTCAATAAGACGGAAGTTTTCGTTTGTTAATGCAGATATGGTCGCCGGTTTAAGAGAGTCTGTTTCATATATAAAAGCATGGTCGAATTCGTCCGCAAGTTCCTTTAAATCATGCTTTATATCGCCAAAATCGACGATCATGCCTCGTAATTGACCGGATGCCTTAAGCGTTTCACTTTTTATTTCCACGGAAATGACCCACCTGTGTCCATGCAGATTACTGCATTTTCCGTTGTATCCGTAAAGAAAATGAGCGCTGTCGAAAGCAGCCTCAGTTTTAAGAGTATACATGGCTATCTCCCTTCAAAATAAAAAACGGGCATGGCGACACCATACCCGTATAGAATACAAGATTGATGTCCTGGTTTTTTTTTATAGACAGGATGGCACAAACGAACTGTCTTAATTTAAGGCAATACCGCACAAAGTCCGCTTGACGGCTTTGCACCAAATTTGCTTGCATATTTTCCGTTATATCGCACAAAAATTTCTTGACATACGACAGCATGCCTGCAAAATTTTTGCATAATATGCCAAAAAATCTGACTTCGCATCTTTCGCACAAGCTCTGTGCGGTATTGCCTTAAAAATTATACACCTTATGTACATATAAATCAATAAACATATTGTGAATTTTAATATATGGTATTTCTATAGGAGCATTACGGAAGGTAAGAACAAAAAAGATTAATTAATTTTAAATAAACACATTCGTGTGTTGCATTTCT
>CASFZT010000237.1 GCA_949299215.1 uncultured Ruminococcus sp. | reverse complement strand
TGCTTGATATGCTTGGTATAATAAATATACGCTGTGCCTTCAGAAATAAACTGCGTTCGATCCTTACGGTAATGGGTGTGTCAGTTGGAGTTATGTCGGTAGTTCTTGTTTCGTCAATTGGGAATATAGGCAAAGCGGCAATAAATACAGAACTTTCTGGAATGGGCATGGACAGCCTTGTAATATCCGGTACGGGCTTAGATGAATCAGACCTTGAAGTCGTAAAAAATACAGAAAATGTTTCCGATGCAATGCCGCTTATAAATAAGGTTTCGGTGGCATATTTAAAAGGTGAAAGCTGTTCTGCAATGGTATGGGGAGTAAATGAAGATGCTGGAAAGGTGATAGAGCTGGATGTAAAGCACGGACGTATGCTGAATAAAGGTGATATTTCATCACATAAAAGGGTATGTCTTATTGATGAAAATATAGCACAAACGATTTACGGTAGAGAAAATATAACCGGAAAAACAATAAGTGTGGTTCTGAACGGTGAGAAAACAGATTTTGAGATTGTAGGTGTGGTAAAGAACGGGGTAAATACTTTGCAGAATATGCTTGGCGGATTTATTCCCGATTTTATATATATACCATATACGGTACTTCAGGACTGCTATAAATCCTATGAATTCAGTAACATAACGGTACGACTTGAAGAAAAAGCCATGAGCGAAGAAACTGAGCAGGTTTTGTCACACACACTCGAAATATCCCGTGAAAATGAGAATATACAGGTAGAAAATCTTTTGCGCCAGAAGGATAAGATGAATAATATTATGAATATAGCGTCGGCGGCATTGTCGGTAGTTGCTGGTATAAGTCTTGTGGTTTCGGGAATTTCGATAATGACGGTAATGCTTGTTTCCGTAAGTGAACGTACAAGGGAAATAGGCATTAAAAGGTCGATAGGGGCTACAACAGCGGCAATAATGACGGAATTTTTGGCAGAGTCGGTAATCATAACATTGACAGGAGGAGTTATAGGACTTGCCGCCGGAGCAGGTTTGTCTGCACTGATATGTCTTGCGCTTGGAACAAGCGGAGCGGTAAATATAAAAACCGCTGCGGCAGTTTTGATAATGTCCGTGGCGGTAGGTATAGTATTTGGAGTATATCCTGCAAGAAAAGCAGCGCTTTTAAAACCTGTGGAGGCATTAAGGCACGATTAGTTTTTTGCTTTGCCCACTGATTCTCGATGAATAACTTTATATGCAAGCTTTATGTGTTTGCTGTATTTATGCGAATGAGAAATATTATAGATAAGCTCGTTTACAGCAGTTTTTCCGATCTCGTAGCAAGGCTGAGCAACTGTAGTGATTCCCGGAGTATAAATTCCGCTTAGTTGGATGTTATCAAATCCACATATGGAAATATCCTCTCCGACTTTATATCCTCTTGAAATTGCAGCTTTTACGGCACCGGCAGCAAGAAGATCGGAAATACAGAAAATGGCAGTAGGGGGTTCGGGTAAACTCATGAAGTAATCTAAAGCCTTTTCACCGTTTTCATAATCATATGTTCCGTGATAAATATAATTTTCATCATATTTGAGATCATACTCTCTTAAAGCACGGATATATCCGCTTTCACGGTCAAATGAGGAAAGTGCCGAGCCAGTCGTGGAGATCATGGCAATTTTTTTATGCCCGTAATTTATGAGATTTTCCACAGCAGCGTGTGCACCGCCCTCATCGTCAACGGTAATTGTAAGAACATTTGCACCTTCGACACGCTCACAGCAAAGTGCAATATAATATTTGTCGTTAAGCTCTTTAAGCTTAGCGACATCAAGCTGTGTACCGAGAAGAATTGCAGCGTCAACAGTTCTGTTGAAAAGCATATTCAGCATACGCATTTCAATATTATAATTACTGTTTGATGTACTTAAAATTATATCATAACCGTTTTCCGAAGCAGCAACCTGCATACCTCTTATAATGTCGTTATAAAAGGAATGTTCTGTTGATGGCAGAACGGCAAGAATAACATTTGTTTCACATTTGCGCAGGTTTCTTCCCAAAAAGTTAGGACTGTATCCAAGTTCTTTAATGGCGTTGTTTACCTGCTCTGTAGCAGATGCTGAAACAGTCGCACTGTTATTGAGCACACGGGAAACCGTGGCAACAGAAACACCTGCTGCTTTAGC
This sequence comes from uncultured Ruminococcus sp., assembly GCA_949299215.1. GTDB lineage: Bacteria > Bacillota > Clostridia > Oscillospirales > Ruminococcaceae > UMGS363. Next base: position 372 of record CASFZT010000237.1, on the reverse strand, counting down.
AACATCTTTTATAGTTACATTCATGTCAATTTTTATATGAAATAGCAATTGCTAAATCAAAATCTCCTTTCCAATAATATATATGGCAGAAATTACACTATTTGATATTATATTTTAAATAAGTTTTTCATTATCTTTAAGTTCGCGATTTTCGGCTGCTTTTTTAGCAAGTTTTGCTTTGCATCTTTTTTCTATTGCCTCATCGCTCATGAAGTTAAAAAATATAAGCAATGCTAACAAAACAGTAACAGCAATTGTTGGAAAATGCTTGACCATAAGCTGTTCAGTGTATTCTTTTGGAATTTTTGTATGAGGGATAGCATTCAGAACAGCAAGAGTATAAATATAGAAAGCCGAGCCGGTTATATTAAG
>CASFZT010000236.1 GCA_949299215.1 uncultured Ruminococcus sp. | reverse complement strand
TTTCACTTAAACCGTGATTTCTGTTTGCCATAATAGTTTACCTCCACTTTTATTTGTGGTTATTATTGGCATTTACACGGTTCGTTATTCAGCCTCGTTAAGATATTCCTCGGCAGATTTAAGCACAACCGTATCCTGCGGATAATTCAGCTTTTTTAGTGCTTCATCATATGATAACAGCCAGCTTTGAGAAATTTCTTCTTGTTGAATGGAAGCATTTGTATAATCATAGCGCGAAAGATAATAAACAGCAGTTTTGTGATGTCCGTTTGAACCGATGTAGCTGTATTCACTGCGAAAATCCTGCATAGGCTTTGCCGTAAGACCGGTTTCTTCAAAGACTTCACGAATTACAGTTTCTTGTTCGCTTTCTTCATATTCAACGTGTCCTTTCGGAAATCCTATATGCTTGCTGTCGCTGTTTTCTATGAGAAAATATCTGCGTTCGTTATTGATTTCGGTATACATTACCGCACCGCAGGTCTTTTCGTAAACGGCTTCGCATTTATAGGTGTGAAACTGTTCCTGAAATTCAACTGCTTTTTTATATTACATTCATAGCAGATATCCGTTCTCACCAATTCCTTAGGAACGCCTACCCATTTGTCTTCGTTGTCATCTGAACGCAGGATAACTGCAATTATTACAACTTCTGCACTTTCAACAGGTGTATCTATACCGAGAATATATACATCCTGTTCTTCATTGTCACCTGCAATAAGCCCCTCTATATATCCATAATTTATCGGATATTTTATTCCGTCATGCTTTGGGTGTTCGGCTCCTATAGGGCGGTCTATCGTAACGGTGTAGGTTTTTTCAAGACAGGATAAGTCGCCTTTTTGAATTTTAATCATATAAGCTCTCCTTAAAAATAATAAGGCAATACTGAAATTTGGTATTGCCTTAAATTATATCAGATGTTTTTATAAAAATCAATAGTTTCGAAACATTTTTGTAAATAAATTATTTTTCTGCACATTTGTGCATAGCACGATGACCAAGCAGACGTATAATAAGCGGAATAACCATAAGCACCCAAACGATAGGCTCTGAAAGAATTATTCCCATATATCCGATTTTTGGGGCAAGGAACATTACGACCGCAACCTTTCCGATAAGCTCAATAGCGCTTGAAAAAATGGGCGTTCGGTGTTCTCCGAGACCCTGCAGCGAATTTCTGAATACCGAAATTACCGCTGTAACGAAATATAAGATACAGTTTATGCGTAAATATAAAGTTGCCGTGTCTATAATCTCCGGGACATCGGTCGATGTGATAGCTTTAAGCATTGCAGGAGCAGCTGTATAAATAAGAATTGCAAGGAATACGCACCATATCCAGGCATATAAAACAGCGTCAAATACACCCCGTCGTATTCTAGAATATTGTTCGGCACCGTAGTTCTGAGCACAGTATGCCGCCATTGTCATTCCGAGTACACCAAAAGGCATCATAAATAAACCGGTAAGCTTTCTTGCTGCCGTATGAGCAACAATTATATTTGTGCCGAATGTGTTTATAGAGCTTTGCAGAGCTACCGTTCCGAATGCAACGAGGCTGTTCATCATGCCCATTGAAAATCCACTGCTTAAAAGCTCTTTGGATATGCTTGTGCTGAAATTAAAATCTTCTTTTTTTAATCTTAGGAAGGGATATTTGGAATACATATAAATTGCACATAAAATTGCAGCCGTAAGCTGTGAGATCACAGTCGCATAAGCAGCTCCTGAAACACCAAGATCGGTGTAGGCAACAAGACAGTAATCAAGCACCACGTTCATGACAGAGGAAATTATCAGAAAAGTAAGAGGAGTCACGGTATCGCCTATGGCTCTCAATATGCTTGAGCAGATATTATAAAGCATAGATGCTGTCATGCCGAGCAGGATTATTCTTGCATAGGCATATGCGTTTACAAAATGTGCTTCCGGTATGTTTAGCATATGAAGTATAGGCGTAAGAAAAATCACGCTTAATGCCGTAAGAATAACCGCAACCATAAGTCCAAGCGTAATTGAATGAGCAGCATACCGACGCATGGCGTTTTCATTTTTAGCACCGAAGCTTTGAGCCGTAAGAACGGAAAATCCGTTCGTAAGACCTATAAGGAATCCGACAATAAGGTCGTTGAGCGTTGTTGTGGAACCAACTGCCGCCAAAGCATTGTTTCCGAGAAGATTTCCGACGATCCATACATCGGCAAAGCTGTACAGCAGCTGAAATATGTTTCCTAAAGCAATAGGCAGTGCAAACGCAAGTATAAGCTTGCTTGTTTTTCCTGTCGTCAAGTCTTTCATATGTATGTAAAAACTCCTTTTTATATCATGCAGGATTTATTATATCATATTTAAAAATTTAATTATAGTACGAAAAATTTGTTTATTGTAAAATATGTTAGAGATGGGGAAACGATTGTTGATTTTTTCGCTTTTTTTAATCTTGTTGGCTCCTGTATCAGCACAGAGAAGCCAGATTTTGGCCGATACGCTTCATAGCGAGATTCTCGGTGTGGATAAGAGTTTTACGGTCTATC
>CASFZT010000235.1 GCA_949299215.1 uncultured Ruminococcus sp. | reverse complement strand
GTCGGGTCGCTCCTCAGCGTTGCCTTGTTTGGCTGCAATTATATTATCGTCAAAACTTTAAGAAAAAATGCATTTACACAGTTTAAAATTCATACCCGTGGGGGACATCTTGCCTAAGTTATAGTATAAAGCAAATAAGTCCACTGCAGCCGTCATTAATAATTCTTTCGAGAGTTTCCTGCAATTTAAGACGTGCATCGACCGGCATACGGTAAAGCTTATTATGAAGTCCTTCATTTACAAGCTCATGCAATGATTTTCCGAAAATATTGGAGTTCCATATTTTCTTCGGGTCTTCGTTAAATTCATTCATAAGGTACATTACAAGTTCTTCAGATTGCTTTTCCGAACCTACTATCGGATTTACCTCCGTAACGATATTTGCCTTCATCATATGGATAGATGGAGCTGACGCTTTCAGACGCACGCCGTATTTTCCGCCTTGCTTGCTTATTTCAGGTTCTTCAAGTGTAAGGTCTTCAAGTTGGGGCATTACTATTCCATAGCCTGTTGCCTCTGCTTCCGAAAGAGCATTTTCTATCTTTTCATATTTTTTCTTTATGCAGATCAGATCTTTTAGCAGTGTCAGGAGTTCATTGTCACTGTTAATCTCTATACCTGTCTCCTCGCCCAATATTTTATAGAAAAGATTATCTTCCAGCTCTAAATTGATATCGGCTGAGCCTTTGCCCAAATCAATTTTTCCCGTTGATGAATTTACAATATGCTCACCATCTGACAAAGCATTTGTAAAATCTTTTACATCACGCACATGATGTATCATACCCACGGCATTTTTTATTGTATTCAAAATACTGCTTTTAAGCCAATGTTCTTTTGCAAGCGATGTTACCCATTTAGGCATATTGATATTTATTTCCTTAACGGGAAATGCATACAAAACCTGCATTATAATATCATGTATGCCGTTTTCGTCAAGTTCAAGACAATTTACGGGAATAACAGCACTTGAATATTCTTCCGAAAGCTCTTTGGCAAGATTTTGCGACTGTTCAGATTCCGGATTTACACAATTAAGAATGATCACAAATGGTTTATTTATATTATTAAGTTCATCAATAACTCTTTTTTCTGCCTCATGGTACTCCTCTCTCGGAATATCGGAAATACTGCCGTCGCTTGTTACCACAAGACCTATTGTGGAATGTTCCTGAATGACCTTTCTCGTTCCTATCTCCGCTGCCATTGCAAATGGTATCTCTTCATCAAACCATGGAGTCATAACCATCCTCGGAGCTTCGTTTTCAATATATCCAATTGCGCTCGGAACAATGTATCCCACACAGTCTATCATGCGTACATTAAAACTAACTTCGTCATTTATCCTGACTTCTGCCGCCTCTTCCGGAATGAATTTAGGTTCGGTAGTCATAATGGTTTTTCCGGCAGCGGACTGCGGCAATTCATCTACTGCTCGTTCTTTTTTATACTCGCTTGTAATATTCGGAATAACAAGCTGTTCCATAAAGCGCTTTATAAATGTTGATTTGCCTGTTCTTACTGGTCCTACGATACCAATATAAATATCTCCGTCGGTACGTTTTGCTATATCGCTGTAAATATCATTTTTTATCATTAATATACACCTCTTTTATATGACTCAGAGCATTGGAATTATCAACATACAATTATCGGGTACGGTTTCACTGTCAATTTCATTTTCCTCAAAAATTGCCGTTTCGGACGAGCGGTATTTCTTGGCAATATCCCATATTTCCTCTCCTGCCGATGCAAAATACAGCTTAACCGCACAGTTATCGTTATGCTCTGCCTTTTGGTTTTCATCAATAAAGATATCACACAATCCTTCAACGGAAGATGTACATACTGCTGTTCCGCATACCTTTATATCTGTCTTTATATCAACCGATGTATCTGATGTAAGATTATATGAACACGACAGCGGTGTCATCTTAACGTACACCGTACAATTTTCCGATATATTGTCTGTTGGTATATTAAGTGTAAAGCTTTCATCCTTGTCAATTGATACGGGCTTTCCATCTTCGCCGCAGCCTATTATCGTATATGATGCATTGCCGGAAATATCGACTAAATTATCGCCTGCCGATGCCGAATAATCCTTGATATTGCATTTTACGCAGTACACACGGCTTATACTTTCGTTAAAATCGGCAGATGCTTTTATTATACCGGAAGCATTTATATACTGAGGTGCAGATTCGATTTTAAAATTTTCCTTTGTGTCGCTGCTTTCATATGACGTAGAATACTCATCTACCGCAAGCTCAATTGCCGATGTTCTGAAAGCGGAGCATTTTATCATAAGTGAAATATTGCAGTCTATTATCTTTGAATTGCCATCACTGTCCGCATGAGGTACTGCTTCACACGCAAGTATCTCTGCATCTACAAAACAATCAAATCGTTCATCTATTCCCTCAAAATCAATTATTTGAGAAAAAGGCACGGTAAACTGCATTGATTCAATTCCATTATCATTTTCCGAAGCATATGTATAAATAAGATTTATACATATCTCACCTTTAGCAACC
>CASFZT010000234.1 GCA_949299215.1 uncultured Ruminococcus sp. | reverse complement strand
ATTTCAGACATATAAACAAAATACTCCTTTTATATAACTTAGGCAAGATGTCCCCCGCTTCTAAGGCGGCGGGTTCCATATTCAGTTTCAATTTGGGTTCAATCCCCAACTGAAACTTCATCGCAGCTTCGCTGCGGCTTGCCGCATTGAATGACGGGGCAAGCCCCTTATTGAATGTAAATAATTGTTATAATTATATCACTAAATTTATTATCTGTCAAGAGCGGCTTTGTCACGTTCCATTACCGCAAGCTCATCGCAGCGTTCATTTTCGGGATGACCTGCATGACCCTTGACCCATACGAATTTTACATTGTGAATTTCAAGAAGTGAGAGGAGTTGTTCCCACAGGTCGGCATTGAGAGCAGGCTTTTTGTCTGATTTTATCCAGCCGTTTTTCTTCCAGGAAGCAGCCCAACCTTTTGTGATACTGTCCACAACATATTTGCTGTCTGTTGTGAGAATTACATCGCAGGGAAATTTCAGAGCGGAAAGCCCCGCAATAACTCCGCAAAGCTCCATGCGATTGTTGGTGGTATGCGGTTCGCCGCCCGATAGTTCCTTGTAATGTTCACCCATACGCAGAATAGCGCCCCAGCCGCCGGGACCGGGGTTTCCGGAGCAGGCACCGTCCGAAAAAATTTCAACTGTCATTGAATATTCTCCTTAAAAAATCACCATGGTTTTACCGCACCGACAATGTCCTGTAGATTATTAAGCTTGTTATCCTCAACATATTTGTTAAGACCGTCTATAATTTCAAGAGGGGCATTGGGGTTTGAGAAAAGAGCAGCGCCTATCTGTACGGTCTGTGCACCTGCCATCATCATTTCCACAACATCCTCCCATGTAGAAATACCGCCAATGCCGCATACGGGGATATTTACGGCGTTTGCGACTTGCCATACCATTCTTACGGCAATGGGGAATATCGCAGGTCCCGAAAGACCGCCAACGTTATTATGAAGGATAGGACGCTTTGTTTTAATGTCAATTCTCATGCCGAGAAGAGTGTTTATAAGAGAAACAGCGTCAGCACCTTCGGCTTCGACAGCCTTTGCGATATCGGCAATGTTTGTTACGTTAGGAGATAGCTTTATCATGATAGGTTTTTTTGTAGCTGCACGGACAATTTTGGTTATAGACGCCGCACCTTCGCAGGAAACCCCGAAAGCCGCACCGCCTGCCTTAACATTTGGACAGGAGATGTTTACTTCGATCATGTCAACATCTGTGGAGTCAAACTTTTCTGCGACTTCACGATAACCGTCTGCAGTAGAGCCTGCCATGTTTGCAATGATGACGGTGTCCTTTGTTTTGAGATAGGGGAGTTCATGTGCAATAAAGTGGTCAATACCGGGATTTTGCAGACCGACGCTGTTGAGCATACCGGAAGGAGTTTCCGCAATTCTCGGCGGAAGATTTCCCGTACGCAGCTTTTCGGTAGTACCCTTTACCGAGATGCCGCCAAGGATAGATAAGGGATAAAATTCCTCGTATTCTTTTCCGTAGCCGAATGTACCGGAAGCGGGAATGATAGGATTTTTAAAATCAACACCTGCAAAGTTTACAGAAAGCTTGTTATTCATCAAAGATTACCTCCTCCGCATCAAATACAGGACCATCCTTGCAGACATGAGAATAGAATTCCTCACCGTCACGTATGGTTCTGCAAGCGCATACAAGACAAGCACCTATTCCGCAGCCCATTCTTTCTTCAAGAGAAACCTGACATTTTATGCTGTTGTCACGAGCAATCTCAACGATTTTTCTGAGCATTACATTAGGACCGCATGCATAGATAACATCGGGTTTTTCGTTGGCGATGACTTCTGCAAGAGCCTCCGTTACAAAGCCTTTTCTACCTGTCGTACCGTCATCTGTGCAGAGAATCACATCGGCACCCGAAGCAGCAAAATCCTCCTGCAGAATAACAGCATTTGCAGAACGGAAACCGCTTATAACAACAGCATTTTTCTTGTAGTGCTGAGCAATTGGCAGCATGGGAGGATTTCCGATACCGCCGCCGATAATAACAGCCTTTTTGCCGAGAGAGAGATCAAATCCTCTTCCGCCAAGAGGGGCGATAATGTCTATCATGCCGCCTTCGGGAATTTGAGAAAGCTCCTTTGTGCCGTTTCCTCTCACTTCAAAGATAATCCTGAGAGTACCCTTGTCTTTGTTTATTTCCGCAATAGAGATAGGTCTTCGTAGCATAAAACCTTCGGCTTTTATATTTATGAATTGTCCTGCTTCTGCAATAGCGGCGATTTCGGGACAAAGTATCGTCATATCATAGATTTCCTTAGCGAGAGCCTTTTTGGAGATCACAGCATATTTACCTTGTGTGTATTTCAATGAAAGTCCTCCTTTTTAAGATAAAGGGAAAGCTTTTTTCAGGCTTTCCCTTTACACTTTTTATGATTCAATAAGGGGCTTGCCCCGTTATTATAAGAATAAACCTGTCGGCAGAAAAAACAGATATGGAGCGGTAATGATCGAAAGCGACAATGCCAGCTTCTTTTTTGTTTTGATATCAAGCTC
>CASFZT010000233.1 GCA_949299215.1 uncultured Ruminococcus sp. | reverse complement strand
CGGCGCAAAATTTCACGCCCTTTGCGCGTATGCCTGTATGTTCAGCAGCCCTTCGGCGTTGGCGGCAAACAGCGCGCATACCTCCTCCGTCCAGCCGAGCTCAACGGAGGCGGTGTATGTGAACAGCCCGTCTTCGGGCAGTTCGGACTCGGCAACAAATGTCAGCCTGCAGCCGAACCCCTCGCCGCTGCACTCTGCGGCTGCCGCGGCGCCGTCGATTGTGCACGCCGCCCCTCTCAGCGCATATGTTGCGGCGTCGGCGTCGCCCGCGGCGGAGGGCATGTAGCTTATTGTGGTCACTATCTTTGCATCCGCGCCCGCCTGCTTTTTGAGCGCCGCGCAGTCTATCGTGTAGCTTATTTCAAGCGGCGAACAGCCGTTCTCGTCGCCCGCAGGCTCCTTTACGGCAATCGAAAGGTATGTTTCGGCTATGTTCGTGCCTGCGGACAGCACCGGTATATCCGTGCCTGCGGCAAGCACCGCGGTGTATGCGGCAAAGCATGCGGCGGTCAGCGCCAGGCATACCGCCAGCGCGCAGGCGACGGGTTTTATCTTGTTCATGGGGAGCATCGTACCTCCGTCGTCTTTAAGTTTTCTCCGCGGTCGGGCGTCCGCGGGATCGCATCGTCGGAATCTGCATTGTGATCCGGTCCCGATGTTGTAATTATAACATTTCACCCGCGTGCGGTGCAATAGTTTGCGCCGCCGTTTGTATATATTTTTATGTATTTTTTGCGGATGACTGCACCGTTATGGCAAAAAAGCAAGATAACTTGTTTAAAATCAACCTCTTCCTTCAGCTTTCCAAATGTTAACCAATCAACACGGTTGTCCCTGAAAATCCCCGGCGAACGGGTGTGTTCTAATCACCTTTTTAGTAGCTTCAAGTCCTCCTCGCGAACAGGCACAGCCGCAAAATCGGCGCCTGTTTCATCGGCAAAATAAACCTGCCAGCAGCCGCGTATTTTTTCAGAGTTGAGAATTGTGCCACGCATACCCTTATGCACGCCTTCGTCGGCATATTCCTCGCGTTCGACCATAAGTTCTACATAAGCCGTAAGCGTCTTTTTGAGACCCGTCGCATAGTTCTCAATGCGTTTACAGGGCTTGTCTACGAGATGTTACAATTCGAGCCCTTTCTTACCATCATGCAGTCGGACATCTCGGGCGTGGTCGATGGTGCTTGTGATCGGACTTGAACCGATACGATTTGTTCAATCGAGGGATTTTAAGGTAGAGGCACCTGAATTTTGTTAAAAATTAACACAGCAAAAATTATTAAAAACGGGCGGTTCTGAGCCAAAACCTGCTCAAAACCGCCCGAAATTGCAACATTTCAGTCTGCGCCGACTCTGTTTAAAATCAACATCTTCCTTCAACTTCCCAAATGTTAACAAATAAACAAGGTTGTCCCTGAAAATCCCCGGCGGACGGGTTTTGATTGCACTTGATTTTAGTCCAATTGTAGTTTATAATTAAATACGAGGAGACAGTTATGGAAAAACAACTTGAAGACCTTTTAAACAAATACATTGCCGACTTCAATTCAAAGCAATGTTATGCCGTAGTTCCGCAATCTATTCCAATTGTCTGGTTCGGGGACATAGAGGCATACTTCAAATCTCAGGTGAAAATAGTAACCGTTGGGCTCAATCCGTCATATAATGAATTCCCCGAAGTTTATAATCTGAAAGCATTGCCTCGCTTTAAGGATAAAACCCTAAAAGCCGAAAACCTACATTCTTCACTAAATAACTATTTTAGATATAATCCCTATCACAACTATTTTGACAGGTTTGAAAATTGTCTGAATAAAATCGATGCGACATATGGCGGAAAAACGAATTGTGGTGATGGATTTTCTTATGTGGCATTACACATAGATTTTCATTCCGCTATTGCTACAAAACCGGTATTTAGCCAATTAAGCGAAACTCAAATAAACTCCATTGACCAACGACCGTTATTTTTTGAGTTACTTAATTATTTGAATCCCGATACAGTGCTCATGTCTAACGCTAAGGAATATTTCTTTAGGGCGTTGAATTGTTACAATGTAAGTCCGTCCAAATCATTCTTCTACCCCAACAAGTTTGAGATATATGAAAATGAACGACTCAATATCTACGGCAGAAACATCACAGGTCGTCCTTTCAACATAAAGAAAGAGCTTCTTGCCGATGGGTTTGCTTATGCTAAAAAATTGCAGGAAGAAAGAAATGGTAGAAAGTAAGCCCAAAGAGGGCGTATTTTGGGTAATGAGCTTAGATAAAGACAAGATAGAGAACGGCAAATTCCATTTACTTTACGATTTTTCTGGACAGGAAAGCCATATCACGGTATGGGAAAGGTTACAAAACACGCACCCCGAATTGCTGGGGTTTGATTATGAGTTCTTTCCGCGCGGTAGAATATGGAAAAATAAAGAGGGCAGCGAAAAGGCATACACCATATTTATTCCGTCAATTCTGAACTGCAAATCAGTTGTCGATAAAGTCAATGAAACTTACTGCCTTAATAGCGATTATATTATAGAAACAGATAATTGACAGCAGAACAGCGGCTGGGTGCAATATGTTG
>CASFZT010000232.1 GCA_949299215.1 uncultured Ruminococcus sp. | reverse complement strand
TGAAGACCGGCATCTCGACAAGGCTCAAATACAACGCTTAGCCACCTGTAAATACATAGACGAAGGACACCATATTATCTTCAAAGGAGCCTCCGGCAACGGAAAGACCTACCTTGCCTGCGCTCTCGGCAATGCTGCTTGCAGAAAGTTCAAGACGGTTCGGTATATCCGTATGCCCGAGCTGTTAGATGAACTGAGTGTTGCAAGAGCCTGCGGAGATTTTAAGAAAACGGTCAAAAAATTTCAGCAGGTAGACCTCCTGATCCTTGACGAATGGCTCGTCCGCTACCTTGCACCGAATGAATCATACGATCTGCTTGAGATCATTGAGGCAAGGTGCAGTCACGGAGCAACGATTTTCTGTACGCAATTTGAGGTGGCGGGATGGTACAAACGTATTAATCCAGATCCCGAGAGTGACAGTCCCATCTCCGAAGCAATCATGGACAGGATCAAGCACAATGCTTATGACATCCTGATCGACGGAGAAAAATCCATGCGCGAAAGGCACGGACTTAATCCGGAAGAATGATCTGACCACGAGATATTGGGGCTCTGCCCCAAACCCCGAGGTTTAACGCTTTAAGGGTTTTCCAGGAAGAGTGATGTTATGTTTGTTACAACAAAAAAGAAGAGCGATCCCCATGTGCGGCATGGTATCACTCTTCCCGCTAAACCCCGTATACGGCGCTCAGGTCGCTCCTCAGCGTTGTCCTGTCCTCCGTTACAGCTAAAAGCATACTTATGATACCACGTTGCCGTCTGATTGTCAATATTTCATGTGCGGCTATCGTTCGTGACAATGCGGCTAAAACTCCGTCAGCCTGCGGCTAAAACTCCGTGCAAGTGCGGCTCTCGCGGCGGTATTTACAGTGTATTTCGTCAACGCAGAGCATTTCATCTTCAGTACATTCCTCAAGGCCACGATTTGCTTGCGGTTCAACGTCAAACATAAGTACAATGGTTGGATCTGTTAAAATGGTAGCGCAGTAATGACCGAGAGCATACTGATTCAGATGATAGCCGTCAAGGAAATACTCGACGCCTTTTCTTGCCTTTACAGTGTTACTTGTGTCAAGACCGGGGAGCGCTTCATAAAGCAGATGAATCAACTGCTCCTGCTTTGGAAAGAAGATATGATCGGGTTCGTCATTCATAACTAAGTTGGCAATACACTCGGCAATAAATTCAGACCAAACTGAGAGACCAAAGGCAGCAATGCCGCCGTCTTCGTGAAACTTTACGTGTCGAAGTTTTTCAAGCAAGATTTGATTGTTTTGACCAAAGAGGACATGCCCAAATTCGTGGCAAAGCGCGTGATCAAACTCAGATGGATATTTTATATTGAATGGGTACATCAAAACGGCGGATCCCCGTGGTCCGTGCACCGTTTCGCCCGCTGTGGTTGATGTGAAAGGGAAGAGCTCATCCCCGCATATTTCAAATATGGCAGCTCTCTTTGTTTCTACGGATGCTTTTCCCAAGAGAAAAACGTCCACATCAAAATCAATATGAAAGTATTCTCTGAAGCGTTGATTGATATCCTCAATTCTTGTCTCACATTCTTTTATGGTCATGTCAATAGCTCCTTATATCGTGAACCTCTCCAATGCGGAGATTAGATACAACGGAATATTTAGCACTTCTTCGCCGTTTGTTTCATTCTTCATCGACGTTTTAACGGAATACTTAGGCATATACTTCTTGCGGTATTCGGCAAGAGACCGAGCCTTTACGTTGCGTTCGGATTTTACCTCAACCGGTACGATCTCGGAACTGCTCTGGAGGATGAAATCCACCTCCGCAGTATTACCGCTCGACCAGTAATAAAGCGTCTCATCTACCGATTTTACAAGCTCACAGAGAACGTAGTTTTCGGTAAGTGATCCCTTGAATTCCTTGTAGTTTGGTGTAGCATCCAAAACAACTTCATAGGGAAGCTTAGATAGCTTACGAAGAATGCCGATGTCTGCCATATACAATTTGAATGAAGTGTCATCAGCGTAAGAAGAAAGGGGAATGAACGGCTTTTCGATCTTGCATACCTTGTATACAAGTCCTGCAGCGATTAGCCATTCTAGAGCATCTTCCAGATCTTTGGAACGCCATCCCTTTTTTACGTGGCTGAAAATGAATTTTGTATTTTCTTTAGCGAGCTGTTCGGGGATAGATCTCCATATTGCCGTCAGTTTAGGAAAATCCTTAGTGGGTGCGTGCTTGGCGAAGTCGAGCTCGTAGCTATTGATAATGTTCTGCTGCACACGTTCTACTTCTTCAATGTTATTGGTCTTCTGCCATGTGGACACAACCTCCGGCATACCACCGGTGATATAATACTGTCTGAGGAATGTGGTTAATTTATCTCCGATCGGTTCGGGAACTGCATCACCTTTTTTGAAGTTCTCAACATAATCAGCAAGCGTTTCCGATCCGCAAGCACGTAGAAATTCTGAGAAGCTCATAGGATACAGCGTTAGGAAATCAACCTTGCCGACAGGGAATGAAAGTTGCTTGTGTAAAGCAATGCCGAGAAGAGAACCGGCGCAGACAATATGATACTCCGGTGCGTTCTCGCAAAAGTATTT
>CASFZT010000231.1 GCA_949299215.1 uncultured Ruminococcus sp. | reverse complement strand
CTTGCTTTGAAGGCGCGGCATTTTTCAATCTATATAATTCAATAAATACATTGCTTAATATAATAAAATATGATCTAAATTTTCAATCTAAAAAACAAGGAGGAAAATCAGAAATGGAAAATATTAATTTTAAACTTTCTGATAGGCAAAAGCATGACGCTATTTGGAAGCTCCTAAATTCTAATTATAACGAAGAAAATAATTGGGAAGTTACTTATGCTATTTGCGATATTTATGATGATTATGCTATTGCATATAATTATGAAACTGGAAACTATGAGAGAGTTTATTACGATAAAGACGATGAAACAGATTCTTTGGCTTTAGGACAAAAGAAGAAATGTTATATTGTCGATGTCACGGAAGAAGAAAAAACTGCCTTAGATACTTTACAAAAATTGAATGGCGGAACATATGAAAAAGTTGATGAAGAATTTTCCAAAATACTGCGAAATGAAGTAAAACTACTCCCCAGAAATTTTCAGAACAGATATCTGAATTTTATGCTGAAATCTCCGCTGGCAACCGAAGAGTATAAAGAGGCAGTTGTGTTTGCAGCACAGGCACCTGATTTTGTACAGGAAAATTTTACGAAAAGTCCTCCCATGCTGGAACTTTCGGGTATATTTTGTGAAGAGGATATTCCGTATAACGAAGAGGAATATACTGCCCATCTGAAAGAATCAATGGCTTTTGCAGAGCAGAACCCGAATTACACATTAAAGTGCAGTACGGCGCACGCATTTCATAATCTGAAAATTATAATTCACGAGGGACAATGGGTGATGGTGTCCAAAGGAAAAACGCCTGCAATCCATTTTGTCATTCGTCACCCCAAGCTTCGCAGTGCAATAGAAAGCTTTATTCCGCCGATAACGGAAGATGAGTAAGTCGGTAAATAACATATAAATACAGCAACAAAACAAGCGACAGATTAATTTCTGTCGCTTGTAATTACATTTTATTCTGTTTTTCGGATTACTCCGACTGTTTTACACTATATACATCATTTACCGAGTTCAAGGATAACAAATTCTGCCGACATGGGCGGAATTGTGAGTATACCGTTCTCAAGCTTTGAACCGAAAACAGGCTCGCCGTCTGCATATCCGGGCGGCATTTTTGCCTCGACTTCATAATCATAGAGATTGAATGTGCAGAAAATAGCGGAATCTTTGTCGTGGCGGATGTATGAAATTCTTCTTTCCTCCGAAAGAACATTTATAAAATCACCGTCCCACAATGCCGAACAGCTTTTTCTGACATCGGCAAGCTTTTTGTGCCATTCAATGAGTTCCTTATTTTCTTTGCCCCACGGATAACAGCAACGGTTGAACGGATCACGATATCCCTCCATTCCTGCCTCGTCACCGTAATAAATACACGGAAATCCAGGGAGAGTAAACTGCATTGCGCTTGCAACCTTGAGCAGCTTTACACCGAGTTTTTTATGCTCGTCATCAAGCTTAGTGTCAGCCTGCCATTCCCTGTCCTTGCCGTCAAGCGGTTCGCCTGCCATAACTGTGATTGCTCTTTCGGTATCGTGAGTCGAAAGTGAATTCATCAGCACTCTGAGAACAGGACGGGGATAATTTTCGATTACGCTCATAATCAGATCCATTGTGTATTTGCCATGCTGACCTTTGCAGAAGTTGAGAATTGCATCCCTGAACACATAGTTCATAACGGAGTCAAACTGTTCGCCGAGCAAGAACTTTCTTCTTGCACCGTAGCTTTCCTTGTTGCTTGCGTCCTCCCACACTTCACCTACAAGAAAGGCGTTCGGATTTTCGTCCTTAACGGCTTTGCGTAGATTTTCAATGAACACATCGGGAAGTTCATCTGCAACGTCAAGTCGCCAACCCGAGTTACCGCATTTCATCCATTTTCTGACAATGCCGTCTTTGCCGTTGATATATTCGTTGAATGACGGAGTTTCCTCAATAACCTCGGGCAGAGTATCAAAGCCCCACCAGCTTTGGTAATTGTTCGGCCATTCGTTGAATTTGTACCAACTGAAATACGGTGAGTTTTTGTCATTATACGCACCGCCCTTGCCGTATCTGCCGAAACGGTTGAAGTAAACGCTGTCACTTCCCGTATGAGAGAACACACCGTCATTTATGATGTGTATTCCCCTCTTTTTAGCCTCTGCGCAAAGGTGCTTAAAATCTTCCTCCGTTCCGAGAATCGGATCAACCTTTGAGTAGTCGCCCGTATCATAGCGGTGGTTTGAGTATGCCTCGCTGATAGGATTAAGGTAAATACAGCTTACACCGAGGCTTTCAAGGTAATCAAGCTTCATTGTAATTCCCTTGAGGTCGCCCATAAAGAAATCATTGTTCTTAATCATTCCGTTTTCATCGGGTTTCCATTCGGGAAGAGCATACCAATCCTTGTTGCGCTTGAAGTCGGTACGCTTTATATTCTTTTCTTCACCGCTGAAATAAAAACGGTCGGGAAAAATCTGATACATAATTCCGCCGACAAGCCAGCCGGGAGTTTTAAAGCCTTTTTTGTAGCAGGTAATCTGCCAGCTTCTGCCCATATAGTCTTCAATGGTGCTGACCTTATACGGATCTGACGGAACAACATACCTTGTTTTATCAAT
>CASFZT010000230.1 GCA_949299215.1 uncultured Ruminococcus sp. | reverse complement strand
CTTAAGGATAAAATATTTCAGCTAAGCTGTCTGGCGCCAAGTCTGATAGGCGTGCTTGTGTTTTTTATAGTACCTTTTTTGGTGGTAATTTTTTATTCGATGGTGGATAATCCGATAAATAAGGATTTTGTGTTTCTGGATAACTATATATCCGTGCTGAAAAATAATGCGTTTAAAAAAGCGGCACTCAATACGCTGAAATTTTCTGCAATAGCAGTACCGTTGGCGGTAGTGCTCGGACTTGGTCTTGCGATGCTGCTGGACAGCAAGATACCGCTTGTAAGTCAGTTCAGAGCAAGCTTTTTGTGTCCGATGATGGTTCCGATAGCATCGGTAGTGCTTATATGGCAGGTGATTTTCCATTATAACGGAACGCTTAATGAGATAATAGTAAAATTTGGCGGTGATAGGATCGACTGGCTGAAATCCGATATGGCTATGATCGTTATAGCATTGCTTTTTTTGTGGAAAAATCTCGGATATAATATGATATTGTTCTTGGCAGCGCTGAATAATATATCAAGAGATCAGCTTGAGGTAGCAACACTTGAGGGTGCTGGAACATGGTATAAATTTGTACATATAAAATTAAGACACCTGTCTCCGACGATATTGTTTGTCGCAATATTATCGCTTATCAATTCGTTTAAGGTGTTCAGAGAAGTTTATTTGCTTACGGGAGATTATCCGTATGATTCAATATATATGCTCCAGCATTTTATGAATAATACCTTTAAATCGCTTGATTATCAGAAGCTTTCGGCGGCGGCGATAATAATGTCGATAGTTATAATAATTATTATAGGTACGCTGTTTATAGCGGAAAGCAAATTCGGGGAGGATACTGAATGATGGAAAAGACAGTTGCCCCAATGAAAAAGAAAACAAGCTTTTCAAAGAAAAAGCAAAAGCTTGTGATGATAATAATGACAATATTTACGGGAGCGGCGGCGCTTATATTTCTTATGCCGACGTTTCTTACAATTGCAAATTCATTTATGAACAGTGCAGAGATATCTGCGAACTACGGCTCTGTTTTTGCAAAGACAGAAACGGGCGGAAAGACATATATCTCCGAAGCGGTAAATCTTAAATTCATACCGGATATGGTGTCGTTTTCACAGTATTATACCGTACTGTTCAAAAGTCCCGATTATTTGCTGAAATTCTGGAATTCGGTGATACTTGTTGTGCCGATAGTGGTGTTCCAGCTTGCGACGGCGGCACTGGCAGCATATGCTTTTGCAAGATTAAAGGGCAGACTTAAAGAGATCATCTTTTTTGTGTATATAATAGTAATGCTTATGCCGTATCAGGTAACTCTTGTTCCAAATTATCTTGTATCAGATTTTCTGGGGATATTGAATACGAGATGGGCGATAATACTGCCGGCAATATTCACGCCTTATTCAGTATTTTTGTTGTCAAAAATAATGAGAAGAATACCCGTGTCGCTTATTGAAGCGGCAAAGCTTGACGGTGCGGGAGAATTTCAGATATTCAGATATATCGCATTGCCACTGTGTAAGAGCGTAATATATTCGGTAGCGATACTTGTGTTTATAGATTATTGGAACATGGTAGAGCAGCCACTGATATTGCTTGATGATACGAATATGCATCCGCTGTCGGTGTTTTTGTCAAAGATAAATTCTGAAGAAATAGGACTTGCGTTTGCAGTAGCCACGATATATATGATACCCACACTGCTCATGTTCCTTTACGGCGAGGATTACCTTGTGGAAGGAATTACATATTCTGGCGGACTTAAAGGGTAGAAAGGAAGGTAATTATGGTAGAAGAAACAGGTAAAAAAAGACGTGAATGGGTGAAAAATGCGGCAATAATTTTTCTTGCCGTGATGCTGATCCTTACATTTTTTTCAAATACGATAATGAATTATTCGCTTCCGGAGGTTTCCGCAAAATATGTATACAGTGGAACGCTTTCGGAACAAATAAGAGGTACGGCAACTATTGAAGCAGCCGATACATATAATATAGTTATCGGAGAATCAAGAGTTATCTCTTCGGTAGATGTCCGTGTAGGAGATAGAGTTGAAAAGGGTCAGGTTATCTTTAAGCTGGAGGACAGCGACAGCGAGGAGCTTGACAGCGCAAAAGAACAGCTGAAAGCTCTTGAACTGGAGTACAATAAAATGCTTTTGGATACAGGTGCCGATTATACTCTTGAAGAGCTTGATATAAAAAATCTTGAAGAAGATATTGAAAAGGCAAAGGAAAACATCTCTAAAATAGCCGATTATCAGAAAGAGTATGAAAAGGCAAAAGAAAATACCGAAGCTGCTCAGACAAAGGTGGATGAGCTTAAAGATAAGGATTCCGTATATGATGAACAGCTTACGGCACTTTCGTCGGAAGATTACGCATCGCTTGATACGGCGTATTATAATCGTATAAAGAACGCACAGGATAAAATTTCAAGTGCGGAAGCAACCAAGAAAAGTGCGGATGAAAAGGTTGAGGATCTTGAATCTGAACTCGGAACTTTGGATGATTCCGCAATTGCTGCCAAAAAAGCCGAGCTTAATAAACAGCAGCTCCTTGTAACGGAACTGACAAATAAATATTATAATGCTATGGCAAATGATGAG
>CASFZT010000229.1 GCA_949299215.1 uncultured Ruminococcus sp. | reverse complement strand
ATGATAACAATACCAAGAGGCAACAGCCTGACACTCACGATAGACATCTGCACATCGGACGGTGCACCGTACTCTGCAGCAGAAGGAGATACCCTGATATTTACAGTAAAGAAATTTGACGGTGCGCCCAAACTGATAAGCAAAACCATACCCATGACAAGCGGAGCATCGGAGGTGCTGCTTGAGCTTGAGCCATCCGATACCATTGATTTTAAAAACGGCGACTACAAATTTGATGTCGGACTTTATTCCGCAGGAGATTTTTACACGGTTATCTTATGCGATATCTTCCGTGTTCTTCCTGCACTCAGCGATATGGAGGACGTAACATGAATATTACGGCAAATGTTAATACCGTCGGAAAAGTGACCGGCAGAATAAATACGGACGCAAGCTTACAGGGCAGAATAAGTCATATTGTAAATGACTATACCATGCTTGAAAATAAGCCGAAAATAAACGGTGTAACACTTGTGGGCGACAAGCCGTTGTCCGATTTCAATATGGTAAGTACCGAACAGCTTGAAGCAAAGGCGGATAAAACAACATTATCCGCCGATATTACCCTTGCCGCCGCAGACTGGACTGACGATAAAACACAAACCGCAGCGTTTGATGTTGATATGTCACGGCTTAATACACCGATACCGAACGTATCGTCACTCAAAGAATATGCGTCCTGCGGAGTGTATCTGACAGATGAAAATGAATCGGGATTTACATTTGCGTGTGACAGCATACCTAAGAATGACTTGGTTTTGAAAATCAAGAGTGAGGTGGCAGTATGATAGGAAATAATGTTTACGGCGGTGGAAACGGTAAAGAAAAATACTATATTTACAATAACGGTCAGGAATTAAACGGTCATACAATAACATTTCATCATAAAGGTTCGACGGATAAAAAAGATCTGAACTGGATACATATTTATGATTTTTATATGTCTGTAACATCAACGGATAAAATATCCTGCGAGGGATATTCAAAGATTTTTGCTGCAGCAATGGGTGACGGGCGCACAACTTCAACAAATCCGACAAGATTTACATATTTAAAATTAACGGACGAAAGCGGTGCAGCGTTATCTGAAGAAAATGACAATGACTATGTGCCAAACGGTAATATACTGACAGAGCTGAATCTTGCGAATTACCCGGATTCAGCATCATTCGGAGGAATTTACAGTATTGATATTCCCGATGGGACAGCCGAATTTTATCTGCACATACAAAATGTTAATATTCATACATATATATTGGCGATCTGGTTGGAGTAAAGGAGGATATATGGAAATCAAGGGAATTGACGTGTCCGTTCATAACGGAAACATTGACTGGGAGAAAGTAAAAGCGGACGGAGTGGAGTTTGCTATAATACGCTGTGGCTACGGAATGAAAAGTCCCAAGCAGAAAGACGGGCAATTCGAGAGAAACTATGCCGAGTGCAAAAAGCATGGTATTCCGGTCGGCGTTTATCATTACAGCTATGCACATTCTGAAGCGGAAGCACTTGCGGAGGCGGATTTTGTGCTTGAGCTGATAAAAGACAAGCAGTTTGAATATCCGGTCGTTTTCGATTTGGAGGATAAATCACAGATGAATTTGGGCAAGGAGCAGCTTACAAAAATTGCAGAGGCTTTCTGCGGAAAAATTGAAGCCGCAGGATATTATGTATCGCTTTACTGCAATGCCGACTGGTACAGAAACCGTCTTGACAGAGTACGCCTTGCAAAATATGACCTTTGGCTTGCGGAATGGAGAAGTGCAAAAAGCTTTGAATGTGGAATATGGCAATACATCTCAAAGGGAAAGGTAAACGGCATTTCGGGTGATGTGGATATGAACATCGCATACAAAAATTATCCGCAGATAATTAAATCGGCAGGTCTTAACGGTTTTGCGGGAAAGTATTCCGTCACCGCACGTATTGCAAATTTGTCCAAATCGAAGGCGGATAAGATTGTGGAGATATGTCAGAAACAAGGTATGCTTACGGTTGTAAGCGAGGAGGATTAATTAATATGAGTGATGTAATTAAGGGTGTGCTTGCGGCGATATGTACGGCGGTAGGATTTCTTTTCGGCAGCGCGGACGGACTTATCATCGCGCTGGTGGTGCTTATCGTCATGGACTACATATCGGGCGTAATGGCTGCGGTCGTGGAAAAGCGGCTGTCGTCGGAGATAGGCGCGAAAGGTATCGCCAAAAAGGTGTTTATGCTGCTTATAGTGGCGGTGGCGAACATCGTGGACATCAACGTTATCGGCGAGGGTAATGTCCTGCGGGCGGTAACGGTGGTGTTCTACATAGCTAATGAGTGCATAAGTCTTATCGAGAACGCGGGGCGCCTTGGTGTGCCTGTGCCGAAGAAGCTGCTTGATGTGCTGGCGCAGCTGCGTGACAAGGATAATAAATGATTTTCGCCCCTCCTGCGGTTTTGTCCGTGGGAGGGACGGTTTATTTTATATAAAGAAAAACAGCGCGGAGGTTATCCACGCTGCTTTGTGATACACATACAATTTTTTACGATACAAAATGTTTGTATGTGTGGGCTTTGGCTCCCCAAGTTGGACTCGAACCAACGACCCTGCGGTTAACAGCCGCATGCTCTACCGACTGAGCTATTGAGGAATATGTCAAAAGAGTAAGGTTAA
>CASFZT010000228.1 GCA_949299215.1 uncultured Ruminococcus sp. | reverse complement strand
TTATGTCATACTGGGTGTAATTTCAATGTTTGTATCTTACACTTATTCAAAGTATCTTAAAAATTAAAGGGAGATGATTATGTTTAATAAAAATGTTCTATGGGATTTTACGTATGGAGTTTATATAGTATCTTCTTTTGATGAAAAAAGACCGACAGGCTGTATTGCAAATTCCGTAGCGCAGGTTACAAATACAAAAATTATGGCAAGCATTAACCATTCCAACTATACAAATTCGGTTATAAAGAAAAGCGGATATTTTGCAATTTCTATTTTATCCGAAAAATCGGATCCGAATTTAATATCTGTTTTCGGTTTTACTTCGGGTGAGAATAAAAATAAATTTGACGGGATTAAATATGAAATTAAAGATAATCTCCCTGTTGTAAGTGATTCAATCGGATATATTATCTTAAAAACAACCGATATTATTGAGCTTGATACGCACAGTGTTTTTATAGGGGAAATTGTATCAGGGGATATTATTAAAGACGGAATTCCAATGACATATAAGTATTACCATGATGTCATAAAAGGAAGAGCCCCGAAAAATGCGCCTACTTATATTAAAGAAGAAGCTAAAGAAGGTATTATTCAATACAGATGTAAAATATGCGGATATATATATAACGGAGACATTGAAAAAGAACCGCCCAATTATGTCTGCCCCGTATGCAAACAGCCAAAGAGCGTGTTTGAAAAAATTACTCTTGCTTAAGCGTAATTGTCTTCAAGCCATGAGGTTTGTTCAACAAGCTCGTTATCGACAAGAGAAAAATCAAAGTTTCCGAAATTTTCAACCAGCTCTTTTGTTGAAACTTTTACTTCTTCTGTTGTATCCCACGGGTTTACAAGAGTAAGCCCCGTATTATCCAT
Source organism: uncultured Ruminococcus sp. (assembly GCA_949299215.1). Taxonomy (GTDB): domain Bacteria; phylum Bacillota; class Clostridia; order Oscillospirales; family Ruminococcaceae; genus UMGS363. Next base: position 1,779 of record CASFZT010000228.1, on the reverse strand, counting down.
TGATTTTACCGCATAAGCATGGTCATCGTCCAATGATGCAAAACCGTCCGATACGCCCAGAGTTGCGGAACAGTCGTCTTGATATTTATTGTAATAATTTAAAAGATTTGCCATTTCATCAGGGTCATCACCGTATGCGTATCCCGTCATTTTATTGGTAAATAATTCATATAAATAATATGCGCTTCCGCCCGTGATACCTTCAAGAGTTTCAACGGGTATGTCGCCTTCGGCTACCAGTTTTTCCATTGCAAGCTCAATTAAAAGCATATCATCATCACCCGTTGAATATTTGCTGTTGCTTAAGCCCATTCCGTTTGAGAGGGTATCTTTATTAAATGAGTTTAATTCTTCTTTGGTTATTGTATAAGACTTGTCAACCCCTTTAAAATAAACATTATAGCTTCCGTCAGGGTTTTTTGATATGGCATCTTTTATAAGCTCTTGCCCTTTATCATCATAAGAGAGGGATAAAATTCCGGATATAAGCCAGCAGTTCGTCTATCTCGAAAGGCTTTTTCAGATAAGTCACTCCTCCCATGTCCAAACCTTTCGCTACGCTCTCCATATCTGTATGGGATGAAACAAACAAGACAGGAACGGACGGGAACAGACGGTGAAGTTCTGAAGCTACATCGAAACCGCTTTTTTCTCCCACTTCCACATCCAATATGACAAGCTGAGGATTCCATTCCTTCACGACTTCAGTTATACCCAAAAAGGAGGTCTGATAGTGTACCTTATACCCGGCGGCCTCTACGGCCAATGTGACAATCTGTCCCAACGACACATCGTCGTCGACAAACAATATCTTTATCCTGTCATCCATAACTGCTGTTTTTATCATTATCTCATAGGAAGGGTAAACCAAAATTCACTGCCCGCCGCTTCCGTGCTGTCCACTCCGATGGTTCCCTGATGCCTTTCTATAATATATTTGCATTGAGCCAATCCGATACCATACCCTCTACGGATGCGCTTTTCTCCACGAGGCACCTGAAAGAACTGCCTGAATATCTTTTTATGGTATCGGGGAGCGATACCCCACCCCGTATCTTTTACAGACAACCGGAAATCACTTCCATCCGTTGAAAGTGTGACCGTAACCTGCACTCCGTCGTCTGAATATTTCAAGGAATTCTCCACCAGATTGCGCACTACGTTTTCCATATACATACGGTCAGCACAGATGCGGAAACCTTCCGGAAGCAGATCCGCTATCTTTATATCATGCGGCTTTTCCACATACAGGATGTCCATATTTCTTTTTACCGCCAATACCAACGCGGACATGTCAACCGGTTCTTTTTTAAGTATCAGTTCGCTGTGGTCTTTTCGGACTGTAATCAACAGCGATTCTATATTGTACACCATCCGCCTTATTTCCGTCTGTCCGATTTCCACCGCCTTTCTTTTGGCATTGTCCGGCTCACCCGATTTAATCCAACCGAGTACCGCCACGATACTGTTCAACGGCGTTTTCAGGTCATGAATGGTACCATTGATGGTCTGTTCGCGGGCCCTCAATAAAATATCCTTACGGCGAATTACCAACAGCTGATACAACACGCAACCGAGTGCCATTATCATAAGGAGCAATGAAACGGCCGTTACCATTACGTGATTCATTATAAATCTCCAGACCGGTATCTGTATTTCCAGTCTGATATATTGCAGTCCTTTGGTGCCTATAGGAAAAAGAGGATATACATAACCGGCATGTTCCGCAAGCGTCCCACAACTGGCCTTTACATTTTTCTTCTTGTCCAACACAGAAAT
>CASFZT010000227.1 GCA_949299215.1 uncultured Ruminococcus sp. | reverse complement strand
AGAATGTGCGGCAGGACCTATGCCATAGTATTCTTTACATTGCCAGTATTTCAGATTATGGCGTGATTCAAAGCCGGGAAGTGAAAAGTTTGATATCTCATATTGATGCAAACCGTGATTTTCCAATGCAGCAACGGTTTCAAGATAAATATCTGCTGTTTCATCTTCAGATGGCAATAATTTTGAAAGCTCTTTATTATTCCCATATGGCGTGTTTTCTTCAATTTTCAGCAGATATGCGGAAATATGCGTTACAGGCATGGCAGTAAGTTTTTCTAATGTTTCCGATACTGATTTTTTTGTCTGATATGCAGCAGCAAGCATTATATCTGCTGATATATTTTTAAATTTCACCTTTTCTGCATTAAGTATAGCCTGAATCGCAGTTTCGGCATTATGAATACGCCCTAAGGCTTTTAATTCATTGTCATTGAGTGATTGTACTCCAAATGAAAGCCGGTTTATACCTGCGCTTTTTATATCCGATAAATATTGTATGTTTACGGTATTTGGGTTGCATTCCATTGTAATTTCTGCGTTATTTGCAATTCTGACAGATGACAGAATTTTGTATATCTGATCTGCTGATAGAAGAGATGGTGTACCTCCGCCAAAATAAACCGTATCGGCAAAAATATTCTTTGCCTTTATATTCCTTATGACCGCTTCGGTATATGAATCGGTAAGAGAAAGCTCAGTTACAGAATAAAAATCACAGTAAGGGCACTTCTTTACACAAAACGGCACATGGATATATAATCCGATTGGTTCTTTGTAAATAGCCATAATTATTCGTCAAGCTTAAGCACAGCCATAAATGCTTCTTGCGGAACTTCAACCGTTCCGAGCTGACGCATACGCTTTTTACCCTCTTTTTGCTTTTCAAGAAGCTTCTTTTTACGTGTAATGTCACCGCCGTAACATTTTGCAAGTACATCTTTGCGCATAGCTTTTACCGTTTCACGAGCGATTACCTTGCCGCCGATCGCAGCCTGGATAGGTACTTCAAAAAGCTGACGTGGAATGTTGTCTTTAAGCTTTTCTGCAATACGTCTTGCACGTTTATATGCATTGTCTGCATGAACGATAAAGGAAAGTGCGTCAACAACATCACCGTTGAGCAAAATATCAAGCTTGACAAGCTTTGAAGGAACATATCCCATCATTTCATAATCAAATGAAGCATAACCTTTTGTTCGTGATTTAAGAGCGTCAAAGAAGTCGTATACGATTTCGTTAAGAGGAAGCTCATAATGCAGCTCAACACGGATTTCATCAAGATATTTCATATCCTTGAAAATACCTCGGCGTTCCTGACAAAGCTCCATAATATTTCCGACATAATCTGAGGGGGAAAGTATGGAAGCTTTAACCATAGGTTCTTCCGCAGATGCAATGTTTGCCGGGTCCGGATAGTTTGTAGGGTTATCAATATAAACGGTTTCACCGTTTGTAAGATTAACTTTGTATATAACAGATGGAGCAGTTGTAATAAGGTCAAGATTATATTCTCTTTCCAGGCGTTCCTGAATTATCTCCATATGAAGAAGTCCGAGAAAACCGCATCTGAATCCAAATCCGAGAGCGACGGAGGTTTCGGGCTGGAACGAAAGTGAAGCGTCATTGAGCTGAAGCCTGTCCAGAGCATCACGAAGATCACCGTATTTTGCACTGTCTGCCGGATAAATACCACTGAATACCATGGGATTAACTTCACGATAGCCGGGAAGTGCGATTTCACATGGATTTTCTGCATCCGTAACGGTGTCACCGACTTTTGTGTCACCAATTGATTTAATCGAAGCAGTAATGTAACCAACTTCTCCGGCTTTAAGACCGCCTGCGTTTACAAGCTCAACAGCACCCATATATCCGGCTTCAACTACATCAAATTCAGCACCGGTAGCCATAAGACGTATCTTTTGACCAATTTTTACTTCTCCGTCAATTACACGGATATAAATGATTACACCCTTGTAGCTGTCGTAGTAGCAGTCAAAGATAAGTGCCTTGAGAGGTTTTTCAATATCTCCGGACGGGGATGGTATGTCCGTTACAATATGTTCAAGCACATCTTGTATGTTAGTACCAAGCTTTGCCGAAATTTTCGGAGCGTCCATAGCAGGAATACCAATAACATTTTCAACTTCATCGGCAACTCTTTCAGGGTCTGCGGAAGGCAGATCTATTTTATTTATAACTGGCATGACTTCAAGGTCATTTTCAATTGCAAGATATGTGTTTGCAAGGGTTTGCGCTTCAATGCCCTGAGAAGCATCAACAATGAGAATTGCACCTTCGCAGGCAACAAGAGAACGAGATACCTCATAATTAAAGTCAACGTGCCCGGGGGTATCTATAAGATTGAATACATATTCATTGCCGTCTTTTGCCGTGTAATTAAGACGCACCGCTCTTGCCTTAATTGTAATTCCACGCTCACGCTCAATATCCATGTTATCAAGAAGCTGATCTTCCATATCTCTTTTGGCAACGGTAGATGTAAGCTCAAGGATACGGTCGGCAAGGGTAGATTTACCGTGATCTATGTGTGCAATTATAGAAAAATTTCTTATATTTTTCTGATTGTATTCCAAAAAAACACTTCCTTTTGTATATTCAAAATTAAATTTAAATATATCATATTTCACAAGATTTGTAAAGTTAAATTTATTCTTAAAATATTATCGGAATATATA
>CASFZT010000226.1 GCA_949299215.1 uncultured Ruminococcus sp. | reverse complement strand
TTTTTGAGTGGATCAAAAATTATCAGATCGACAAGCGAAATGATTCCGAATGGTGGGGCGAGGTCACCTTTGAGGGCAAGCCTATGCAGACGGTGGATATGGTAAATCCGTGGAAGTGTCCTTATCATAACGGAAGAATGTGTATTGAAATTTTAAGCAGAAGCTATTGACATTTAAGGCAATACCATACCAAGCTCGTTTGACGGTTTTGTACGAAATCTGCTTGCATATTTTACGTCGTATCGCACAAGCTCTGTGCGGTATTGCCTTAATTTATGGGAAGGAGAGCTCTGAAAAAGAGCGGTAATGTGCTATGCCTGTAATTAACGTAATGGAACAAATTGTTGCTGATAAGCTGGAAAGCTTTCTTGAAAAGATGGATTGCTGCAAATGTCAGGAATGTCGTCATGATATGCTTGCATATGCCCTGAATCTGATTGATCCTAAGTATGTCAATTCTCAGACAGGTGAGCTTTTCATCAGAATAGACAGTATGCGATTCCAAAATTCCGTGGATATAGATATTGCTGTGTCCAAGGCAATTGCTGCGGTAATTGCATTTCCAAGACATAAAAAATGATTTGATAAAACGGTATAATTACGGGGCAAGTCCCTTATTGAATAATGCTCTCCGATACATTTTGCGTGTGCGGAGAGCATATTTTTTTGTTTCCTCTTGAAAAACGGAAAATAATGTGATATAATCATGATATTGTATTGTATCCTCGGCATGAGGAATAATAACAAGGAGGAAAATTGAATATGAAAAAAACAAACGGTGTTGTAAAGACAAAAAACCTTGTCATACTGGCATTGCTGGCAGCATTGCTTGTCATTATGGCATACACCCCGCTCGGCTATCTGAACATCGGATTGCTGGCAGTTACCTTTAACGTGATACCCGTGGGAATAGGCGCTATTATCCTTGGTTGGAAAGGCGGAGCTGTTCTGGGAGGCGTGTTCGGACTGACCAGTTTCCTGCAGTGTTTTGGCGGAAGTGCAATGGGTACTACGCTTATGAGCATTAATCCTGCGCTTACTGTTATTCAGTGCTTTGTCCCGAGAATACTTATGGGGATTTGTGTGGGACTTGTGTCCTCATTCCTTATTACAAAGGTCGGTAAGGCGAAGGAGATATCTTTTGCGGTCTGCGGATTTTTGAGTGCATTTCTGAATACGCTGTTTTATATGAGTGCGCTTGTGCTTATGTTTGGCAGAACGGAATATGTACAGGGATTGTGGGAAAAATTTGCACCGGGCAGGAATGCGGTTGTGTTTGTTGCGTCATTTGTAGGCGTAAATGCGCTTGTGGAGGCACTTTCGGCAACAATTATTACAGCAGCGGTAATGGCAGCTTTGTATCGGTCAAAGCTTGTTTCTATAGGTGTACCGAAATCGGCAAATATGGAGAAATAATATGATATTAGCTATCGATATAGGCAATACAAATATAGTTATAGGCTGCTGCCGTGACTGTCATAACAGGAAGATAGAATTTGTGGAGCGTTTATCTACAAATGCATCCACTGCGCTTGAATATGCCGTGTCCTTTAAAAATGTACTGGAGCTTTATGGTATAAACAATAAGGAGATAGACGGAGCAATTATTTCATCTGTTGTGCCATCTGTTACGGATACAATTTCAGCAGCAGTCAAAAAGATAACAGGATTTGATTCAATGATAATAGGCCCGGGACTTAAGACCGGAGTAAGTATTATGATAGATAACCCGGCACAGCTCGGAAGCGACTTGGTGGCTGATGCTGCGGCAGGAATTGCTGAGTATCCGCTGCCGCTTATAATAATTGATATGGGTACGGCGACAACCGTTTCTGTAATTGATGAAGATAAGCATTATCTTGGCGGTATGATAATTCCGGGCGTGAATGTTTCGCTTAATGCACTTATTTCGAAAACATCACAGCTCCCGAAGATAAGTTTGGTGCCGCCTAAAAGAATTATAGGCAGGAACACGATAGAGTGTATGAAAAGCGGTGTGCTGTACAGTACCGCAGCAAGCATTGACGGTATAATTGACCGTGTACAGGAGGAACTTGGCAGAGAAGCGACTGTAGTAGCAACAGGCGGACTTGCTTCAAGTATAATTCCTATGTGCAGAAAAGAAATCATATTTGACGATGAGCTTTTGCTGAAAGGGCTTATCGTTATTTACGAAAAAAACAAATAATACAATACAATGGGCAGTCGGAAACGGCTGCCTTTATTTTATAGTATGATTAGCACTCTAACTTAAAGAGTGCTAATTTTCAAAAAACATTCTCTGAATTTTCACAGACTTATCATAATAGAGGGTTATTATATAAACAATGAAACGGAAGGAATGATACCAATGGAACAGGAACAAATCATATAATAATTTTATTAAAGCATAATATAACTTAGGCAAGATTTCCCCCGCCTTTAAGGCGGCGGGTTCCATATTCAGTTTCAGTTGGGGTTCAATCCCCAACTGAAACTGAATCGCAGCTTCGCTGCGGCTTGCCACGTTGAATGACGGGGCAAGCCCCTTATTGAACATATAAGAATTTTAGGAGGAATGATTTATGTTTACACTTACACCTTTTGAAAAGAGAAGCTATGACCTGTTTGACGCATTTCACAATTTTGAGGACGATTTTTTTAAGGCAAGCAATGCCTGCAAAACCGATATAAAGGACGAGGGCGATAAATTTGTGATGGAGGCAGAGCTTCCGGGAT
>CASFZT010000225.1 GCA_949299215.1 uncultured Ruminococcus sp. | reverse complement strand
CAAGACAGTGCGCCGCATTATATGCGGCGCGCTTTGAATATTAAAAACGGCATGTGCGTGAGGTTAAGTGTTACCTGCGAAAGACTGTGTCAATCATACCTCACAAAAATGACAAAACCAGGTTGTGCAGGTTTACTTGTGAAGTCTCTCTTCTTCCCATTTATCATAGAGCCTTTTTCGCACTACCACGTTGTAGATAATATAAGTGCCGAAAAGAAAAGCAAATTCAATTGCAAAATCCACAAAATATGCAGGAGAAGTAATTATATACTCAGCATAGCGAGCAATCAACACCACAAGCAGCGCAGATATGTAGACGATGCTGTCCTGTCTGACTATACCGCTCTTTTTCTGATACACACGCAAATTGACCCTGTTATACTCATTATCGCTGAAATACGCAAGAAAGCGTCTTTTTTCTTCAGTGTTGTTATATAATTCAAAATAAAGCGGAATCATTGAACAGATACCGACAATAACATTCAGAACAACCAGAGTCAATAAGTAAGCGGGCATACCGTCTCCTAATGTTGATGCAAAAAGTGACATAACCGCGCTGTAAAGAATCATGTTTTTTATCAGATTCATTACAACTAAGGTTGCTATAATCGTGACAATGCGTCTGATTTTTTCGGATGTCATAACTATTCTCCTTTATCGGGACTTTGTATCTGAGGGACAGGTCTGCTCACAACAACGGCGGGCATTCCGCATCCGGCGCCGACACACTGTTTGTTTTCCCTCGGGTATAACGCACCGCACCCGGGACAAACTGTTAAATCATGTGCAGTCAGATTTATCGGAAAATCGATACCCGGAATCTTCATGATAAAATCCCCGACGTGATAGACCTCCTCATATTTTTCCTCTATACGAAAAGAATAATTTTTTCTCCTTTCTCCTTTGACCAAACAAACCATATAAGCTACAACATGCTGATTTACATACCTTATATCGACCGGGCTCTTATTTATCGATTCCCGACAGTGTTCGTGAGCAATTGAAACGATTCTCCCGGCAAACCGTCTGTCAAACAGCCTCCACGGCTTAAAAAGAAGCCCCGCCAGAACGAGAAAAACAGGAATCCCCAAAAGAGGCGACGCGTACCTTGCAAGCGACGTTAACGATATCGCGCCTATAATCAGCAAAAGGATAAGAACCTTGCCGGCCATCGCTGCCCGCCGCTTGTTGCGATATGCGAGGACATGCGGATTTTCATAGGAAAACCCGGAAAAACAGTCGTTATATGAATTTCTCATTACATTCAGATTACACTTTCGATAAAATATCGAAGCCCGCAGATTTTTATCCTGTGAAATAGAATATCATCGTTGCTCAGCTCCGCAAACTCCGCCCCGTCGGTTTTTGTTATCAGAAGCGGAGCGGGATGCACGACGACGTATCTTGAGGTGTCGCCGCTTGGTGAAGCATCAAACGCTATTTTATATTTTCTCAAGGTATGGCTTCTGTCAACCGAAACTCCGGAGGGAGAGGGTTGCATGGGTCTAACAACATACACGCCTCTTCTTTCAACTATCAATTCCAAATACATGTTGTTTTCAAAGTGGCACCTCACCCTGCGAAAGGGTATTGTTATGACCGAAAGCGCTATGCTCTTTCCCTGCTCCGATATAATAAAATCTGCCTTGCCGTCGTGCCTGAAAAGCGATGTCAGCGGATTGCGGCAATAGCGCAGCTCCCCGCCGCACATCTTTACTTTCTTCTTTATTTTTATAATCAAAGTCATTCTTTTGACAATCAGATAAAGATATCTCAATAACACAAAGACGGCGATAATTAACAGTATCCACAAAATCAGCATACTGCCCCTCCAAACCAAGTTCGGCAAAAGCCGCGATTTTTTCGCATGCGATTTCTTCGCATATACGCGAGCCGATTATAACAGACGAGTCGACATAAAAGCTCTCTTTCATAGATAAAGGCGCTGCAGCCGGCAAAAGGCAAAAAGGAATCACACCGTCCTCTTTTCTTCCGGCTCATTCCATTTTTTGTACCATCTTTTGCGAAACAGTAAGAGGGCAAAAAGATATATGGCAAAACACAAAACAGTTCCCACCAAATACCCCAATATTCCATTGGCAAAAGAAGGCAAGGCCTCGCCTATGACATTTAACGGCGCGTACAGCAAAAGGACTGCGCTCACCGTTCTCCTTGAGAAGATCAACCTATCTATCGAGATGATGCTCCAGCATGCCGCATTTATAACAGCGAAAGCGACAAGCACCTTTATCTCCCGCCTAAAAAGCAAGGCGATATCGCCCTTCATGCCCGGATACCCGTTTTCAAAATCCTTAAGGGCCATGTCCTCGCCCTTTGATTTTCTTATGTAAAAAAGATAAATCAGGACAAGGCAGAATATGCACATGTATATTATCGAGGATAGTAACGTCGTTACTATGCGCAACGACTCAAGCGCCTCGCCTGCAATAGCAGCGGTAATTAAAGCTGTGACGATGTAGAATACAAAAGAAACCGCACACGCAAGCGTTATCTGCACAATTTTGCGCAACATATTTCCCATTAATTATTCTCCTTGCTTATAATTCAAAACAGCTCAAATGTTTTCACAGACTAAGATCTGCTTTTGTTTACATTTCCGATAGCTCCACATGAACGGCTACAACACGGTTTCTTGCATGTGTGCTTAAAAAGTATACGTATCTAAAATATGTACAAAAAAGTAAATTATTGTTGTTAT
>CASFZT010000224.1 GCA_949299215.1 uncultured Ruminococcus sp. | reverse complement strand
TAAACTCCGACCTTTATTTTATAGATAAAATCGGGTTGAAAGAACACCTCTCTCCGACTCGTAGCAACGGGCTTTTGGCTATGGTGAAGCAAATACGGATGTACGCTTTGGCATTCAAGGCGAAAGAAGCGTAAATGCAATGAAAAACGAAGCCGCATGCATCGGCCATCGCAGCCGTATGCATCGGCTATCGAACCCGTATGTATTGGCTATCGCAGCCGTATGTATCATTTTACACACTTTATCAAGACCTTTTCCCCTTCTTTTAAGGTGGTGGCAAAAAGATAAATATCCCCTCCTTCTTTCACCTTCAGCTTTTTCCTCAATTCCGCCACGGAAGAAGGGAAATTACGTACCGTGAGGTTTGCCTTCCCGATTCCTTGCAAGAAGGCTTTCAACTCTTTTTTCCCGAAACCCGATACGGCTTCTATTTGAAAAGAACGTCCCGGAAAATCCACAAGGGTATCCGATGTGTACAGATGGCTATTCGGATGCAGCTTTTTCACTCCATAACGGGAAGCAAGCAGGCGATAAGGACCGGCTTTCAACAAGGCGGCTCCCGGTTCATAAAGGTATTTTCCAAGCCGGTCTGCATATTCGCAGGAGGCATTTCTCTCTTCTTCTAACGTAAATGAAAACGGTTTTGTCAACAAGTTATTAACAATCTGTTCACAGCTGATAAGTGTCTCTTTTTTAGGATATTCCGTGTTTATTTCTTGCCCTTCTAACAGGATTATCAACTCTTTACACTCGTTATTAACAGCTACGATATGAACCTGTGAAATATGTTTCAATGTCTGTATTGCTAAAGCAATATCTAACATCGGGGATAACTTGACCATAACCGATTTCCCTTTCTTTAGTAACAGGGATTCCAATTGGCTTACATCCGGTTCGCAATCGGATATGGCTATGGTTTTACCTCCATGATTGTCTCTACGGGCAGGGTCAAGATATAAGCAGTCCACCGGCTCCATTTGTTGCAAATAGGCTATGCCATCGGCGTGATGCACCTCGATATGCCCCAAACCCAATAAAGCAAAATTATGCGATGCCAATCCACACAATGTTTCTTGCCGTTCCACATAATGGGCATGAAGAAACCGGCGGGCAATAAACGAACAATCCACCCCGAACCCGCCCGTCAGGTCGGCAAAAGTATCCCCTTCCACAAGCGAAGCCTTATAACGCGCTGTTATCTCGGACGAACATTGCTCCATCGACAAATGCTGCGGATAGCGGATGCCTTCCGTACTTGCCCACGAAGGCATCTTTTTCTCGGCTATCTGCCACCCAGCTATCTGAATCACCGCTTCCTGCATATCGACTTGAGGATATTTTCCTGCCTGAAGAGCTAAAACATGCACATCGTCCTTACGATGCGACCGGATAAAATCACGTGTCTCACTAAGAGATTTCTTTTCCATAAAGCTATATTAAAAGGAGAATTAGCATACAAATATAGCGAAAACGACATAAAAATAATGCCGCTTCCAAGCACTTTTTTCAAGGTTGTTACGTTAAAGTTCTTTTTTATCGTGTAAGAACTTTTCGAAAAGCTTTGTTAAACCGTGAAAAGCCGTATCTTTGCACTCCGAAGTAAATATAGAACCAGAATGAAAAGAAATGCTTATATCGCCGCAGCTCTGTTGTTCGCAGGTGTTACCGCCTGCAACAACGAGCCTGCATTTACTGTACAAGGAGAAATAACGGATGCAGCAGACAAAATGCTGTATTTGGAACATACAGGGCTAGAAGGAATTATACCGCTTGACTCTACAGAACTGAACGAAAGCGGAAGCTTCAGTTTTTCATCTGCACGCCCTGAAGCACCAGAGTTTTACCGCTTGCGTATCGAGAACCAAATCATAAACTTTTCAATCGACTCTACGGAAACAGTAGAAATACATGCCGGATTTAAAAATCTTTCGACCGAGTATCAGATTGAAGGTTCAGAAAACAACACCAAAATCAAAGAACTGGTACTGTTGCAGGCTGAACTGCAAAAACAAGTCAACCAGCTGGCACAATCCGGTTTGCCTATCGGAATCGCTCAAGACAGCATACAAAGCCTAGTAAACGCATATAAGGATACGGTGAAACGCAATTATATTTTCGCAAGTCCCAACAAGCCATACGCCTATTTCGCCCTGTTCCAACAACTGAACGGCTATATGATTTTCGACCCGCTGAGCAATAAGGAAGACGTGAAATGCTTTGCCGCCGTAGCCACAAGCATGAACAATATGTATCCACATGCCGACCGTTCGCGCAACCTATATAATATGGTAATAAAAGGCATGAAAAACACGCGCACTCCACAAACCCAGCCTTTACAAATACCGGCTGATAAGATTGAAGAGACGTCTATTATTGATATCCCATTGCGGGATGTAGACGGAAACCTGCATCACCTGACAGACCTGAAAGGCAAAGTGGTACTGATTGACTTCACCATATACGGTACAGCAGAATCGGGCGCACGGAATCTGCTTTTGCGCGAATTGTATAACAAATACAAAGGTCAAGGGCTGGAAATTTATCAGATTTCCTTGGATACAGACGAACATTTCTGGAAAACATCCGCCGATAATTTGCCTTGGATATGCGTACGCGACCCGCAAGGTCCCTACTCTACTTATGTCCGCATGTACGGCGTATCCCAATTGCCTACCAGCTTTTTGGTCAACCGAAGCAATGAGTTAAGCTTGCGCATAGATGCCAACACCGATTTGGATGCCGAAATTAAGAATTTATTATAACATGTCACAAAGCATGTAAAAGAATTACCTGTAAATACTTGACTGGTATTATAAAAAGACGTACCTTTGTCAAAAATCAG
>CASFZT010000223.1 GCA_949299215.1 uncultured Ruminococcus sp. | reverse complement strand
CCTTGAAGAAACCGTTGCTCGTGAGGTGCTTGAGGAAACAGGACAGCGTGTGATTTCCTACGAGTATGTGCAGAGTTATTATTTCGCACCGAAAAATCTGATTATGACAGGCTTTATTGCTTATGTCAAGGCAAGCGTGTTCGGTAGCTCCAACGAAGTTGATGGTCTTGTGTGGGTTGATTTGGACAAGGCTACTGCTATGATGGAGAGGGAGAATAATTATTCGGGAGTGCATTTTGATAAGTGTATGGAATATATAGAAAAGAGGTAAAAATATTGGAAATATCAAAAGCGGACTGGCAGCTTTTCAGAGAGAAGCTGCCTGAATGGCAGGAAAACTATATGGACAGGCTCATCCAAGAATATGTTTTTTTGCTTAATGAAGAAAAAGCTTCTTCGGAAAAATTCTGGGAGCTTGAAAAAAGAATAAACAGTGATAAGCGAAGCCCGGGAGTCAGTGTGCAGTACCGTAAATCCGATGTGCTTTCGATTTTACTGGGACTTATAAGGGACGGTGTTATATGCTTTGATGACTTAATCCAATTCAGCGATGATTTGAGAGATACCGTGAAAATTATTGCTGACAGAAATCTTTTTTAGGCGGTGACTGACAATGAACTGGAAAAAGCTGTTTTCAAAGACTATACTTGACAGGGGATATGAATATTACTGTGACGGTGCTGTTGAGGATTTTTATTTTTCGGACAATGTAATAAATGCGGCTGTTGCAGGAAGTGAGGATTATGAGGTTGAAATAGTATTATCGGAGAACAAAATCGAAGATATGTACTGTTCCTGTCCGTATGCTTTGGACGGAAATAATTGCAAGCACATGGCGGCTGTGCTTTATGTATGGGATAAAAGTGCTGATAATAACAGTGCTGAACAGAATATGTCAGATATTTTATTCAAGCCTGCATATACGGTGCACAGCCGTACAGTAAAACGTGCGGAGGTTGAAAAGCTTATCGCCGAAGCAACAGCTGAGGACGTCCGCTCATTCCTTGCTGAAATCCTTACCGATAACGAGAAATTATGTCTGCGCTTTTATAATATTGTCAATAAAGAGTATAAGAAAACTGATGTGCAAGGCTATTTCAGACAGGTTGATTTAATCACACGTCAATATGCGGGAAGAGATGATTTTATAAATTATCATGACGCCTATGATTATATAATGGAGCTGGAGGAGATTATTGATAACGATGTGCGGCAGATGATTGATAACGGCAATTATATGAGCGCTTTTGGAATTATCAATCATATTTGGGTTGTTGTCGGGACGGTGGATATAGATGATTCCGATGGTGAAATCGGTATGCTTGGCAATGATATTTATAGCCTGTGGTCTGAAATCCTTGAAAAAGCAGTTCCTGACGATAAACGCAAAATGTTTGAGTGGTTTATTGCCCATACAGACGGCTCGGTTGCTGATTATGTTGAGGAATATTTTGAGCATATTATAACTGAAGCTTTCAATGAAAAGGAGTTTGAACAGGACAAGCTTGAATTTTTCAGAAGTAAGATTTATAAATCCGAACAGCTTGAATGTGATTGGAGCAGGCAATATGCTGTTGGGAAATGGGCGGTCAGATATCTGAACATGCTGGCTCAAACCAATTCATCTGATGAATTGATTGAAAAGGAAATGAAAAAATACTGCCAAAGCTCTGATGTAAGAAAACTGTATATTGATATATGCCTGCGGAAAAAGGATTACGATAAGGCTATCAGACTTCTCGACGAGGGTCTTAAAGCGGATAAGGATTCCTGCGGACTCGTTTCGGAATACAGTAACAAGAAAAAGGAAATTTATCTTATTACAGGAGATAAGGATGCATATATAAAACAGCTATGGTCGCTGGTGCTTGAACACAATGTTGGCAATATGGATTTGTACCGAGAATTAAAGGCACAATATACCGAGGAAGATTGGCGCAAACTGCGTGAAAGGGTATTCAAGGGACTTCCGCAACATACAGAAATTGCAAAGTATTATCACGAAGAAAAGCTTTATGACAGGCTTCTGGAGTGTGTGCTGAAAAGCTTTGGCTTATATATGCTGGATAGGTATGAGAAGGTGTTAAAAAAGGAATATCCCGAACAGCTTCTCGGAAAATACAAAAGCGAACTCGACAAAATGGCAAGAACCACAGGCAATCGGAAGCATTATGCAGATATGGTAGCTATAATGCGAAGAATGAAGAAAATAATGGGCGGAGCAAAGCTTGTGGAGCAAATTGCGGCTGAATGGCGTGAAAAATACAGAAATCGTCCTGCAATGATGGATGAGTTAAGCAAGCTGTAAAAATCACAACACACATCAAGATTTCTCCTTTAAATTATGATATTATATTATCGAAGGGAGGGATAAGCCTTGTACGAATGGAATGAAGCAATACAGAAAATGATAGATTGGATTGAAGTAAATATTACCGAAAATCCTACGCTCATTGAAATGTCACAGCAGATAGGTTATTCACCGTATTATTGTTCAGTTCAGTTTCACAAAATCTGCGGTATGACAATAAAGAACTATGTGTCAGGCAGACGGCTTGCACTTGCGGCAGTTGCTTTGCGTGATACGGATGAAAGGATTATTGACATTGCTGTAAAATACGGTTTTTCTTCACAGGAAGCTCTGACGAGAGCTTTTCGTAGTTTGTTTGGATGTACACCAGCAGCTTACAGAAGAAATCCATTGCCTGTTCCGCTTCCGATTTACAAGACGGTAATCTTTCCCGAACAGTATCAAAAACTGCACAAAGTCCTACGGTGAAATGTCAATAGGCAAAAAAGAGAAAAAGCAATGATATTTTTGTAAAAAGAGACAAAAAGAGTAACTCCCAATAAAGCCTGCCAT
>CASFZT010000222.1 GCA_949299215.1 uncultured Ruminococcus sp. | reverse complement strand
TTGATTTGTCGAACTTGTTTTTATTATAACATTTAATTTTAATATATACAATGACTATAATACATGATTTTGGAGTCTTGAATTTGTACATTATAACAATAATTATTTTTCTGCAATGAAAAAGTCCGCCGAGTTTCGACGGACTTTTTAGTTATAGCTTAAATCAATAAGAAATTACTTTCTCTTTGTTGCAACAGCAGCAGCACCTGCGAGAGCCATTACGCAAGCAATGGAAGCAACTGCAACGTTGCCTGTATTAGCAACATCTGTTGTGGAATCAGCCTCGGGAGCGGTTTCTGTTGTTTCAGCAGTTTCTGTTGTTTCAGCAGCGCCTGCGCCTGTACCTGCAACTGTAAATGTAACTTCAAAATCTGTTACGCCTGTAGCCATATCAATGATCTGTGCGCTCTTGCTCATTACATCACCGTCAGCAGCACGGCAGTCAACAGCACCATCGTTTGCAACATCTTCGTTAGGAGAATTCCACTCGTTGTAGAGGTTAACTCTTGTGTGAACAGCAACACCGTCAGCAGAACATGTATAGCCTTCTGCTATCTTGGATTCAACTCCGTTGATCTTTACGGAATCAACTGTAACTGTGTATGTACGGCCGAACTTTGTTTCACCGTTAACGATTTCGAGAGCGTTGAACTGACCAAGGTCGATAGCATTTGCAGCGCTCATAGCAACTGTATATGTACCATCACCTGTAACTTCAACATTTGTGTATGTAGCTTCAAATTCGCTCCAGTCGGCAAGGTTGATGTTAAGATAAGCAGTACCGTCTGCCATACCGGATGTGTCCTGACCTGCGAAAGCAGTTACAGCCATTGTGGAAACAGCAACAGCAGCTGCAGCAATTGCAGCAACGATTTTTTTAAGTTTCATATTAAATTCCTCCAAACATTAATTCTTATCCTTTTGATAAGATTTAGTATATTTACATTATATAATATTATTATTCAAAAATCCATATTCATATTGTAAAAATTAATATCGTTTACATTGTACATTTTGCACACATAAGCACTGCATTTTTTTGTCGTATTAGTGTTTTTGCAAATTAATTTTTCCGATATACAGCAATGATCTCCCCTATATATTGCTTGTGTACGGGGTCTGCGGAGTAAAATTGCTCTTTAAGCTCCTTGTCAAGCAGATCAAGCATGAGATCGGCAGCATATCTTTTGCGGCAGACAAAAATAAGCTCTGATTCTTCAAATGATACCGTACCGTCCGTAAAAAACGGCGTAAGTCCCGTTTCGGCAGCCTTGTCACAGTCACGTCCTGAATTTGCACCGCAGAAAGCAAGTGCTTTGCGGTATTTTTCACCGAAAAAGCTTATGGTAAAAAGCTCGTTTTTTTCCATAAATTCATATGTGTATCGATTGTGGCGGATTACCGTTTCGCATACCGGCTTTCCCCATATAACGCCCATAAATCCCCAGCTTGCGGTCATGGTGTTCCAGCCGTTTTTATCTCCCGAGCTTACCAAGAACCACTCCGAGCCGATCTTGGTGAACGGGTTGAATTTAAGCTCCGTGATATCAATTTTCTTGAATGACATATTGATGTACCTCCGTTTATACTATATTTATTTGATTATATCGGAAATTATACCGCCGCCTATGACAATATCTCCGTCATAAATGACAAGCGACTGTCCCTTTGCCGCAGCACGAACGGGAGAATCGAAAACTACCTTTATTTTCCCGTCAGGAAGGGAAGAAAGCGTTCCGGGAACGTCGGGCATATTATATCGCACCTTTGCCGTGATGTGCATTTCTCCGTCGATATTCGGCACGGCGATAAGATTTACATTATCTGCAATTACCGTCCTGCTCATAAGGTCATCGCTGCTGCCGAGGGTTACGGTGTTTTCTGCGGCATTTTTCGAGCATACGAATACGGGTCTGCCGAAAGCCATGCCAAGACCCTTTCGCTGACCGATCGTGTAGCGTATAAAGCCCTCATGCGAACCGATGACATTGCCTTTTGTATCAAGATAATCACCGGCAGGAAAGCTTTTGCCCGTATGTCTGCAAATAAATCCGGCATAATCTCCGTTCGGCACAAAACAGATGTCCTGACTGTCGGGCTTGCGTGAATTTACAAGACCGTATCTTTCGGCAAGCTTGCGGTTTGCCGCCTTATCACTGTCGCAAAGTGGGAAAATGACATGGGCAAGCTGCTCCTGCGTAAGGTTGTACAAAACGTAGGTCTGGTCTTTTTTTCTGTCTTTCGGACGCAAAAGCAGATACCGCCCACTTTTTTCGTCATATGCGGTATTTGCGTAATGTCCCGTTGCAATACCGTCATAGCCAAGTTCAAGAGCAGTCGAAAGCATTTTATCGAATTTTATATATTTGTTGCAGTTTATGCACGGGTTGGGCGTTTCTCCGCAGATATAGCTTTGTGCAAATTTATCAATGACCTTTTCACGGAAAAGCTCTGTAAAATCAAAAACAAAATGCTCTATACCAAGCTTTTCGCATACACTTTTTGCGTCCTTGATATCATCCGAAGAGCCGCATACACGTTCTTCCGTGCAAGCCTGCTTATCAACAAGCTTCATTGTACAGCCTCCAACCTCATAGCCTTGCTGTTTCAATATCACGGCAGCCGCAGAGCTGTCAACGCCGCCGCTCATTCCCACAAGTATTTTTTTCATATATATGATACCCTTTCTTTAAAGCAATTCCTCAAAGCTTTTTACCGACATATGCACAAGCTTTTTCATATCCTCAAATTCGTCCGCATATTTTTTATCATGTACGCCGACGGTAAAAAATCCGCCCTTTAAGGCAGCTTCCGCAGCATGGATACTGTCCTCAAAGACAACGGTGCTTTCGGGAGAAAAGCCAAGCATTTTTGCCGCAGAC
>CASFZT010000221.1 GCA_949299215.1 uncultured Ruminococcus sp. | reverse complement strand
TTCCGCTTCCCACACACTGGGAAATGCCGCAGGATAATTAAATCCTTCTGCATACGGTATTTTTTTCGCTTTGAAATATTGTCTGCCGTACTCTCCGATAATGAACAGCACCGTTTCGGGATGCCGCGTCATATACTCCTCTGTCATTTTTATTGCAGTATGATTATAAGTCCCCACCAAACCTTTATCTGCCGTTACAAGCAATATCCCGTGACGAAAATGCACTTTTCCCTCAGGCAGAGGTACATGGAAATATCGATTTTTGGTTTCGGGGATGTACTGTAATATTTCGGAAATCTGCGATTTTAATTTACCGTAAAAATGTTCTGAATTTTTATGCTCGTTCTGTGCCTTACGCATCTTGACCGACGAGATCATATACATGGCATCGGTTACCTTTTTGGTCTCCGAAATAGATATCATTCTTGACTTCAATTCGGCAATACCCGCCATTGTTCAAACCTCCTTTTGCATAAAATCACAAATTCAAATGCTTTGTGAAAAATCTGTTCGCGTAATCGATTATAGCCGCTTTAAGTTCAGGCGTAAACTTATCCGACGTCTGAATTTTCAGACAGATACCGCTGTGAACGTTTTCAATATGAGAAAGCATTTCTTTTTGAATACGCTTTATTTCCTTCAAAGGGAAATCTGAAAACATTCTCTCGCCGGCGCAAACAAGCGTTATGACCTGTTCCCACATCTGCATAGGCGACTGATTAGGCTGACGCAGCAACTGCATAAGTCCCGCGCCGTATTTCAAATCCTTGACCGTTTGTTCGTCGAGTTCCCCACCGAACTGTGAAAAGACTTGCATTTCCCTGTACTGCGCCAGATCAAGTCGGATAGAACCGACGCTCTTTTTCATAACATCGGTTTGAGCCGCTCCGCCTACACGTGAAACGGAAAGACCGACATTGACAGCCGGGCGCTGTCCCGCGAAAAAAAGATCGCTTTCAAGAAATATCTGTCCGTCCGTTATGGAAATGATATTTGTGGGAATATAGGCGGAAACATCTCCCGCCTGTGTTTCGACTATAGGCAAAGCCGTCATACTGCCGCCTCCCAGTTCATCGGAAAGCTGTGCGGAGCGTTCCAAAAGTCTTGAATGAAGATAGAATACATCTCCGGGATATGCTTCTCTTCCGGGAGAACGCTCCAAAAGCAAACTGAGCGTTCGGTAAGCAACGGCATGTTTGGAAAGGTCATCATATACAACAAGCGTATCTCTGCCGTGATACATAAAATATTCGGCAACCGCACATCCGGCATAAGGGGCAATATATTGCAGTGGCGCCGGATCGCTTGCGGAAGCGGATACAATCACGGTATAGTCAAGAGCGCCTGCTTTCTCAAGCGTGTTTATTACTTTTGCAACAGAACTTGCCTTTTGTCCTATGGCTACATAAACACATACGACATTTTTATCCTTTTGATTGAGAATCGTATCAACAGCGACAGACGTCTTTCCGGTCTGCCTGTCGCCTATAATAAGTTCTCTCTGCCCTCGTCCGATTGGGAACATGGAATCTATGGCGAGAATACCTGTCTCCATCGGGCGGCTGACTGATTTTCTATCCATAATTGCAGGGGCAGTACGCTCTATCGGATAGTACTTTTTCGCTCCTATCTCACCCTTGCCGTCAATCGGCTTTCCAAGCGGATCGATCATTCTTCCGAGAATACGGTTGCTTATAGGTATACCTGCCGTGCGGCGTGTACGAAGAACTCTCGCCCCTTCGCTGATCTCACTGTAACCGCCGAACAAAACGATACCCGTTGTGCCGTCGGTGCGGATATCCTGTACCATTCCCTTGACGCCGCAATCAAAGAGAACGATCTCGCCGTAT
The DNA here is from genome assembly GCA_949299215.1 of uncultured Ruminococcus sp. Taxonomy (GTDB): domain Bacteria; phylum Bacillota; class Clostridia; order Oscillospirales; family Ruminococcaceae; genus UMGS363. Next base: position 1,037 of record CASFZT010000221.1, on the reverse strand, counting down.
TCCACATCATGGAGTCCTTCAATAACTGCAATACCGTCTCCGACCGAGGTGACAAGACCAACTTGTTGATATCCCGCATCCAATTCAAATTTATTTATATCCTCTCGCAGCAAAGAAATTATCTTGTTGTGATCATACTGGCGAGGCAGACGCTGAAAGGATTTGCGAAGCTGTCTGATACGGCCGAGCGTGGTCCAGTCATAGTTATCGTCCCCGACAAAAAGATTAAATCCGTCAATCACCGTCGGATCAATTATTACGTCACACTCTACATACTCGACATTCGGCGTATCATATTTTTCCGCTATGAACTCTTTGATCTTTCTGAGCTGTTCATCGTCCGGCGGCACAGTACAATGGATTTCCGCTTTCAAAACCGGCAGTTCCGTTTGTTCTTCATTTACAAAATTATTTTCATTCATTTCGAAGCCCTCTTATCGGCAACGCCGTTTCTGACCGTTCCCGGAAATTTATCTTCCAAAACGTTCAAAAAAGATTTGTTAAAATAAATCCGGCGTACCCAGCCGTCAACGTCAAAAACGGTATACCCGAGCCCTTTGACGATTTTAGCAATCGTGGTTTTACCGCAGCCTATTGAACCGGTTATAGCGACAAGTTTCATAAAAAGCCCTTTAATCAAAACTTTACATGAGTTATAAACAGTTTGTTAACCTTTTGTGCATAACTGCAAGGCAATACCATTGTTATAACTTTTTATCACCGCATTGTAAAATTTAATCTGTTAACTTACGCACAGCTAAATAAATACCCCACATCCTGTTAATAAAAAAATCTGTACACAGGGCTTTAAAAAACAGTTTACGAAAATACATATTTGAAAAATCTAAATATTAAAAAAAGATTAAAATTTTATGCATAAATTTATAAACAAGAACCAAATTTGTGCAAATCAATATGAATAAAAAATAATCCACAAAGCTCACAGGGATAAACAAACAACCAAAACATTTTAAAAATATATATTTGCCCTGCGGGGCTGTTCATAAAAGTGCCATATAATAATCAATTGACAGTTT
>CASFZT010000220.1 GCA_949299215.1 uncultured Ruminococcus sp. | reverse complement strand
TGTTTCATCGTTCTCGCCACCTTTATCTTTATCTGTCACCATTATATCATATTTCGTGTCTTTTTTCAATATCTTTGGGAATTTTTAGAGGTTCCCATAACCGTTTTGATGCCAAAGGATATGCTATTTTTGATTATACACAAAAGCTGAAAATATTTGTACACAAATGAAGATTAAATATTTAAGATTGTAAACTTAAAGAAATATATATATGGCACATAAAATGCTGCCCGAATCTGTTGTTATCAAAATCATTAAGGGCGATTTTTAACAATAAGCACTCTTTCAAAGGGTGCTTTTAATTTTGCATGAAAGGAGCTTTGGCATGAAAACAAAGATATTAGGAAAGACTTGAAAGGCAGGAGATCCGAATATCTCGCCCCATTGGAGTTATGACGGAATATCGTAAAAATTACACTTAAAACAGGTTTTTTGAGTGTCATCTTGTTAAGTAGACAACCGAAAAAGTGTATAGAGCTTTGCTTCGGGGCACTTTTTCGGCTGTTGGGTGCAGTTATTGAGTATGCACTAATTATTCTTCTATCTGCTTTCCGAGAAATTGAGCTGCCGCTTGAATGAGATTTTGCTGTACTTCATTTGCAACTGCATTTTCGTTGGGTGCAAGAAAAGCAACAGCTCCGGTCACATCACCGGAAGAGAGAATGGGAGAGCATGCAAGGGCAGCTCGGTCTATGCCCTCGACCGGGAATACTTTTGTGTCGTTGTGAGATGTGTAGATATAGTTTTTTCTGCTTTCAAGATACTCTTCCAGCGCCTGTGAAACACGGCGTTCGCTGAATTCCTTTTTCTGTACACCCGCAACTGCTACAACATGATCGCGGTCAAAGATGACTGTAGGGCAGTTTGCAAGCTTTGTCATGACCTCTGCAACTTGTGATGCGGAGTCAGCCATTTCGTTTATCGCAGAATATTTTTTGAAAATGACTTCACCATCGTTGCTTGTGTATATTTCAAGAGGATCTCCTTCACGGATACGCATGGTTCTGCGTATTTCCTTTGGGATAACTACCCTTCCGAGATCATCGATTCGTCTTACAATACCTGTGGCTTTCATATTTTTATATTCCTCCATATTTTTAAATTGTTTTTAGCAGCAATGAATCGGTATGATAACTTACATTTGTTGTATAAATATATTGCCGCACTGTAATTTTGATAACTGAATTTTGTAATTCGGTAAAAATAGTTTTTGTATTGCAGGCAGGATTATACTTCTTTTCAAAATTTATTTTAAGGAAAATTTTATCATATTAAAAGCGGCTGCATTTGTATACCGTTTAATGCGTTTAGTATAGCTTCGGGCAGTTCGTTGAAATCCGCACTTAAAGAACGCGGCTTTTTGTATGGATCATCCTGCGAAAATGGTACAAAGTAAAAGCTTTTGCAGTTGAGAAGAGTGCCTATATTTTTGGCACTGTTTGAAAGGCCGTCGTTGGTCGATAAAGCGATTATGACCGGACGTGAATTACGTATGTGCGATTTTGCAGCCATGGTTACGGGTGTATCGGTTATGCCGTTGGCAAGTTTTGCAAGAGTATTGCCGGTGCAGGGACAGATTATGAGTGCATCAAACATTTTTTTAGGACCGATAGGTTCGGCATCTTCAATGGTGCGTATGATGTTTTTTCCCGTAAGCTGCGATATGCGGCTGCAAAAGCTTTCGGCTGTCCCGAAACGTGTGTCTATTGAGGCGGCGTGAAATGACATTATCGGTGTGACGTCCGCACCAAGCTCTATGAGATGCTGTAACTGTTCAAGAGCTTTTGAAAATGTGCAGAAAGAACCGCATAACGCAAAGCCTATTTTTAACCCGTCAAGATTTTTTATATCCGATTCGTTCATAGTATATCACCTCTTTCATGAAGAATATTTTCGATTGTTTTTCCTATAGTTTCACCTGCTGTAAGAGGAGCGACCTTTCCCGGAAGCGACAGGCACCATAAAACACGCAGGTTGAGAAATGCTGCCGCATCAAAATCAATACCGCCCGGTTTGGAGGCAAGGTCAATGATAAGACATCCTTGCTGTATCTTTTCAAGACGTGTTTTATCAAGAATTTTTGACGGAACGGTGTTTATTATGATGGCATATTCATGTAAATAATGGTCTATTTGGTTTATGTTCAGAGGTTGACAGCCGTATATTTCAGCCCAGGCAAGATCAGAGTATTTTCTCGCTGCGGCAGTTATTTGTGCATTGAAGCCGGAGAGTATACGGATAAGAGCTTTTGATATTCTGCCCATGCCGAGAATGAGAATTTTTTGTCCGGAAACGGTAAAAGCCGTTTCCTCCATGATGATTTGCAGAGTTCCTTCTGCGGTGGCAAGTGCGTTTGTTACAGCAAATTCCTCACGTTGGGAGTAGTCTATGATCTGATGACCACTGAATATATCAAGTACATCCGAAGAAAATCTGCCGCCGAAAACAACTCCGTTTGGGCTGAGATATTTCGTAACTTGATTAAGAGGAAGTCTTTCAGCTGAACAAGGCGCATTTATATTAATCCCGTCGTTTGAAACGGGCAGAGGCAGTATGATGTTATTGACGGGGTAGTCGGGGAAAGACAGGTGTATGTTTGCAGAAGGCTCGGCGTTTATTCCGACTGCGTATATATTCCCGTCCTTTTCCGCTAAGTATTCGGCAAGGCGTGAGTAGCGCAGATCTCCGCCGATAATAAGGTAATCAGACATGGTGAATACTTCCTTTCATGTAAATAAAAATGGTTACTGTATTTCCTTATATAATATGTAAAGTGGCAGAGCTGTGTGAAAATCTTTCAAAACAGTTACAAATTGTTACGTTTGGGCAAATTGTTTAAAATTCGATTACAGATTCTGTATATTGTAGAAAATGCTGAGCGCATATGCTATAATAT
>CASFZT010000219.1 GCA_949299215.1 uncultured Ruminococcus sp. | reverse complement strand
TCGGGTCGCTCCTCAGCGTTGCCTTGTTTGGCTGCAATTATATTATCGTCAAAACTTTAAGAAAAAATGCATTTACACAGTTTAAAATTCATACCCTATCGCAGATCTCTTAAATATTGAGTACGCACTATTTAAACATATCCGCAATTTCCGGAAAAGGCTCAACGCTGCGCTTTAATATGCCGTGAACATATGCAATGAGTATGCCGTAATTCGTCATCGGAATACCCTGTTCTTCCGCATATGCAAGACGATATTTTACCTCACGCTCGTTAAGCATACAAGCGCCGCAGTGTACAACAAGTTTATACTCGGACAGCTCCTCGGGAAATTCCGTACCTGAGCTGAACTTGAATTCAAGCTTTTTATCTGTGTATTCGGATATCCATTTCGGCAGCTTTACCGTGCCTATGTCATCGCATTGACGGTGATGAGTGCAGCCCTCGGCAATAAGTATAGTGTCGCCGTCGGAAAGCTTGTCAAGCGCAAGAACTCCTGCGGCAGTTTGAGCAAGAACACCCTTGTATCTCGCCATTAAGATAGAAAATGATGTGAGTCTTATGTCCTTGGGTACGACCTTTGAAACAAATCCGAATGCTTGACTGTCCGTTACAACTACAGACGGCTTTGTGCCAAGCTTTTCAAGAGTTTCTTTCAGCTCATGCTCACGGCAGACTACTGCCATTGCGCCCGTGTCAAGAACATCTCTTAGTACCTGCTGCTGCGGAAGAATAAGCCTGCCCTTGGGTGCGGCGGAGTCAATAGGTACAACAAGCACAACAAGATCGCCGGGATTGATTATGTCTGCAATAAGACGAATCTTGTTTTCTTCAGAGGCATACTGCTTTGCAATAAGCTTACGCAGCTCTTTGATATTTATGTCCTCCGCTGCGCTTACCGCAATTTCATTTTTTCCGACAGGCTTAAAGTCGGGGAATTTTTCACATTTGTTGTATGCGATAACGTAGGGGATCTTCTTGGACTTTATCTTTTCGATAAGAGCATTGTCCTCGTGAGCAAGGGTGTTTCCATCGGCAACAATGAGAGCGATATCCGTCTTTGCAAGCACACGATAGCTTGCTTTTACACGCTGTGAGCCAAGCTCACCGTCATCATCAATGCCGGGAGTGTCAATGAAAACAACGGGACCTAAGGGCAGCAGTTCCATCGCCTTATATACGGGGTCTGTTGTTGTGCCTTTGATGTCCGATACAATTGCCAGTTTCTGATTGGTAAGTGCGTTTACCAAGCTTGATTTTCCCGCATTGCGTCTGCCGAAAATACCGATATGTATTCTTTCGGCGGATGGTGTCAGATTAAGATTCATAATATCGCTCTCCTTTTAATTATTTTTAAAACCTGAAATCACGTTTACCTTCTGCAATTTCTTTCAGATTTTTGATAACAATTTCTCTTACTTTGGGATTGGGGATATTTTCGATTTCCTTTGCGATAAGAGCGTCACCGATTTCATGTGTATGAGGACTTGCATAGTCCATAAGGAATTCCTTGAGAGTCATAAGTGCGTTGGGGTGACAACAGTTTTGTATCTGACCGCTCTTGCAAAGACTCATAAATCTGTCGCCCGTTCTTCCTTCACGGTAGCAGGCTGTGCAGAAAGAAGGAATGTAGCCCATTTCCATAAGCCATTCAACTACCTCGTTAAGAGTACGCTGGTCGGAAACATCAAACTGCTCCGTGTCATGAGGACGAAGCTCTTCCGTGTAGCCTCCGACAGACGTTCTTGACGCACCGCTTATCTGTGATACTCCCAGACGGATGACTTTTTCTCTTACAGACTGACTTTCACGGGTGGATATTATCATGCCTGTGTACGGAACTGCAATTCTGATAAGAGCGCATATCTTTGCAAAGGTTTCATCGGAAATACCGTTGTCAAACTGCGAGGGGTCTATGTCGTCTGCTTTTTTTACACGAGGAACGCTTATTGTGTGAGGACCTACTCCGTGTACGGCTTCAAGGTGTTCTGCGTGCATAAGAAGTCCGGCAAATTCATAGCGGTAAAGCTCCAGACCGAAAAGAACGCCAAGTCCCACATCATCAATGCCGCCCTCCATAGCTCTGTCCATCGCCTCCGTATGATAATTGTAATCATGCTTAGGACCTGTCGGGTGAAGTCTGAGATAGCTTTCCTTGTGGTAGGTTTCCTGGAAAAGTATGTAAGTGCCAATGCCTGCATCCTTTAGCTTGCGGTAGTTTTCAACGGTGGTAGCGGCAATGTTTACATTTACACGGCGGATAGCGCCGTTTTTGTGCTTTATGGAGTAGATGGTGTTGATACATTCAAGAATATACTCAATAGGATTGTTTACCGGGTCTTCGCCTGCTTCAATAGCAAGACGCTTGTGACCCATGTCCTGAAGAGCAATAACCTCTTTTTCGACCTCTTCCTGTGTAAGCTTTTTACGTGCGATATGCTTGTTTTTCATGTGATACGGACAGTAAAGGCAGCCATTTACACAATAGTTTGAAAGATAAAGCGGAGCAAACATAACTATTCTGTTTCCGTAGAAAGCCTTTTTTATCTCCTCTGCAAGAGCGTACATTTCCTGTACCTTTTCGGGAATTTCACAGGCAAGAAGAACGGACGCCTCACGGTGATTCAAGCCTCTGCAGAAAGTGCCCTTGTCCGTTTTGTACGGACGTGCCTTTTTGAGAATACTGTCGATAAGCTCAATATTGTCCTTGTTTGCATCGGCATAAGCAAGGGTTTCTTTTATTTCTGCGTCATCGATAAATTTATCTGCACAAAGTGATTTTGGATCATACATAGTTAAATTTTCCTTTCTTTATAATGACGGGGCAAGCCCCTTATTGAAGAAATGCAGTCGCCTCTGTCAGTAACAATGCGGCAGCTTATTTTTTCAAAACGTTTTTCAAGATTAAGCTTTGATTCGGCA